>NZ_JANIKI010000030.1:0-1389 GCF_024580435.1 Corynebacterium sp. 5QC2CO
CGGGTTAAACGACAGAAAGTGTGTCTGGATTCGGTGATTTGTAGTGGTTGACCTCTAGGTTTCAGAGAAATATATGCTCCGGGAGCATATATTTGGCTCCGGGACGGTAAATCCGCGGTGTGGCAGCAGTGATGTGCTACACGCGGCGTGGTGTGGTGTCGCAATGTCAAAGAACCAACCACGCTGCCACTGCGGCGATGAGATGAAACGCAACGGCACTACCAGCAAAGGAACTACGAGGTGGCGATGCAAACACTGCGGCGCGTCGAGTGTGAAGCGCCGCAGCGACATCACCAATTCCACGGTTTTTGCCGCCTTCATTGACCACCTGACCACTGGCGCCAGCCTCGATACCGTTGCCAGTCGTGTGGGATGCTCACCGCGCACACTGCAACGCCGCTTCGAACCCTTCTGGCTCGTTGACGTACCAGATCCCACCATCGGACATATCGGGCGGGTTTACGACCAGGTGTTTCTAGACGGCACATATACCGCCGGCGGCTGTTTGATCATTGCCGCAACTATCGACCATGTCATCGCCTGGCACTGGTGCAAACACGAAACCACGCGCGACTACCAACGACTTCTCGAGCGCATCGAAGCCCCACTTATCGCCGTTATCGATGGCGGCCAGGGAGCGTTTAGCGCGATCAAAAAGTGCTGGCCCACCACGAAAATCCAGCGTTGCCTCGTCCACGCCCAACGCGTTGTACGCCGCTACACCACCTCACGGCCCCGGACTGATGCCGGGCGCACCATCTACCGACTGGCGCTGAAACTGACCCGGATCACCACCCTGGACCAAGCAGCAGCATGGGGTGCACAACTGCACGAATTCTCCACGATCTACCGTTCCTGGATGGACGAGAAAACCACGGTCAAAGACCCTAAAACAGGTACATGGACCCGCACGTGGACACATCACAACGTGCGCAAGGCCTACAACAGCCTCAACCACCTCTGGCGCTCCGAACTGCTGTTTGTCTACCTCACCCCACCAGAAGGTGTGCTGGAGAAAAACCGGATTAAATCCACCACCAACAGCCTTGAAGGCGGCATCAACTCCCAGATCAAACTACTTGCCAGAACACACCGCGGCAGATCAGGCGAACGACAACGCCGAATGCTGGATTGGTGGCTCTACTTAAAAACCGAACTGCCCGACGATCCAGCACGAATCGCCAGGCAGTCCAACTGGGGCCAGGACCAACTCGCCAAAGTTTCCACCCTGACCCAACACGAGAACCAAGCCGACCACGAAACAGGACGACCAGCCCTCTACGACAACGCTATCGACACCGACTACACCCACTCAATCGGCATCCAGAAAGGCCAAATCTAACCCCCGCGCGACACGCCGAGCCAGACACACATTTTGTCGTTTAACCC
>NZ_JANIKI010000031.1:0-853 GCF_024580435.1 Corynebacterium sp. 5QC2CO
AGCCGCGGGCGTCTTGCTCGTCCTAAGCTGCGCAAACTCGATGGTAATCGGTTCTTACGCGCCCAGGTTGTCGATCTGCTCAACCGTGGTGCCTCACCGCGTCAGGCCAGTGACAGGTTGGCTGCACTCTGGGGTGATAATACGTCCATGACTATTAGCCACGAGTCGATTTACCAGGCCCTTTACGTGCAAGGGGTAGGTAGCTTGCGCAAAGAACTTGTGTTTGAAAAGTCCTGTCGGACTACCCGGCCAGGGCGTAAACCCCGCTCGCTTCTAGCCGGGGTGCCCAAACCACGAGGAAAACGCTGGACCCATGATGCCAATATTTCACTTCGCCCAGCCGAAGCCAATGATCGTGCGGTACCTGGTCATTGGGAAGGGGATTTGATTATTGGCGCAGATGGCACCAGTGCTTTGGCGACGTTGGTGGAGCGCCGCAGCAGGTTTGTGCTCCTCGGCAGGCTCGGCACTGATCATACTGCCGCAAGCGTCAATGAGGTCATGGTGCGGATGATTCGTCGGCTCAAAGAGTCGATGGACACCACGATGTCGACGTTGACCTGGGACCAGGGCGTGGAGTTTGCCAAGCACACGGAGTTTTCTGTTGCGGAGAATATTCAGGTGTTTTTCGCCGATCCGCATTCGCCGTGGCAGCGAGGTAGCAATGAGCGGATGAACCGGGATATCCGGTTTTATTTCCCCAAGGGCACCAACTTTACCGATGTCACCGACCAAGAGGTTGCTGAGGCCGAAGCATTGCTGAATAACCGGCCGCGGGTGGTACTCGGCGGGTTGACTCCCCGGGAGGTAATCTCTGGTGTTATCCATGATGCAATGACCGCCTGACCCTACC
>NZ_JANIKI010000032.1:0-454 GCF_024580435.1 Corynebacterium sp. 5QC2CO
GCCGCGCGCCACCGACAGCGGGGTCAGCGAGGCGGTGCCCAGCGACATCGACAGGTTCGGCGGCAGCTCCGATTCGGCAAAGCCAAACTCGCTGATGTACTTGCGTGCGTAGTCCACGCCCATGCCATCGAGCAGGCGCACCGACACCAGGTTGCGTGACTGCACCAGCGCTTCGCGCAGACGCATCGGGCCGCGGAAGCCGCCGCCGTCGTTCTGCGGGGCCCAGGTCTTGCCGCGGCGGTCGCGGAACACGACCGGGGCGTCGAGCACGATCGAGGCCGGGTTGTAGCCCTTGTCGAAGGCGGCTGCGTAGACGAATGGCTTGAAGCTCGAACCCGGCTGGCGGCGGGCCTGGGTGGCGCGGTTGAACTTGTTGCCGGAGAAGCTGAAGCCACCCACCAGCGCCTTCAGCGCGCCGCTGTGGGCATCCAGCGAGACCAGCGCGGACTGGCCG
>NZ_JANIKI010000033.1:0-438 GCF_024580435.1 Corynebacterium sp. 5QC2CO
CGCCCCACAGCGCGCCAGCGGCAACGCCATTGGCGATGCCCAGGGCCATCGGGTTGTTGCGCATTCGGGTTCTTCGGGGGAAGAGAACGGGCCGCGCAGTGTAAGCGCTCACCAGTGGCGCCCTCTTGACCGAGGCTATTGCCTTTGTCATCTCTGTAGAGCCGAGCCAATGCTCGGCTGCGATTGGCCGCTGTGCAGATAAGGGCAGCCGAGCGTGGGCTCGGCTCTACAGGTCAGATGGCGCCCCTGCGCCAGGCGGCCGGCGTCTGCCCGCACTCACGACGCAGCGCACGGGTCAGTGCACTCTGCTCGGAATAGCCTGCCGCCAGCGCGATATCGCTGATCGGCGCCGCACTGGTACGCAGTTGGTGCTTGGCCCAACGCAACCGGCTTGCACTGAGCCAGGCCTGCGGGCTCAGCCCGAACTCCCGCTGGAAC
>NZ_JANIKI010000034.1:0-426 GCF_024580435.1 Corynebacterium sp. 5QC2CO
TCCTCGATCAGCAGGTCGGTGACCTTCTGCTGGAAGCGCACTTCGGCGCCGAGGGCAATCATGTCCTGACGCATCTGCTCGACCATGCCGGTGAGGCGGAAGGTGCCGATGTGCGGTTTGTTGATGTACAGGATCTCGTCCGGCGCACCGGCCTTGACGAACTCTTCCAGCACCTTGCGGCCGTGGTGCTGCGGGTCCTTGATCTGGCTGTACAGCTTGCCGTCGGAGAAGGTACCGGCGCCGCCTTCGCCGAACTGCACGTTGGACTCGGGGTTGAGCACGCTCTTGCGCCACAGGCCCCAGGTGTCCTTGGTGCGCTGACGTACTTCCTTGCCGCGCTCGAGGATGATCGGCTTGAAGCCCATCTGTGCCAGCAACAGGCCGGCGAAGATGCCGCACGGGCCGAAGCCGACCACGATCGGGCGC
>NZ_JANIKI010000035.1:0-423 GCF_024580435.1 Corynebacterium sp. 5QC2CO
GGCACCACCCACATCGATCTGCCGGTCTTCAACACCGTTGCCGATGCAGTGCAGAGCACCGGCGCCAACGCTTCGGTCATCTACGTGCCGCCGCCGTACGCGGCCGACGCCATCCTGGAAGCCGCAGCTGCCGGCATCAAGGTCATCGTCTGCATCACCGAAGGCATCCCGGTGCTGGACATGCTGCGCGTCAAGAACGTGCTGACCCGTTCGCATCCGGACACCGTGCTGATCGGGCCGAACTGCCCGGGCGTCATCACCCCGGGTGAGTGCAAGATCGGCATCATGCCGGGCCACATCCACCAGCCGGGCAAGATCGGTATCGTGTCGCGTTCGGGCACCCTGACCTATGAAGCGGTCAAGCAGACCACCGAAGTCGGCCTGGGCCAGTCCACCTGCATCGGCATCGGTGGTGACCCGATC
>NZ_JANIKI010000036.1:0-419 GCF_024580435.1 Corynebacterium sp. 5QC2CO
AGTATTCTCTACCTGACTACCTGTGTCGGTTTCGGGTACGGGCCGTATATCCACATCGCTAGAGGCTTTTCTCGGCAGCATAGGATCACCAACTTCCCCAAAACGGGTACGCATCACGCCTCACCCAAATGTGCTCCGGATTTACCTAGAACACGGGCCACACGCTTACACCACGATATCCATCACGTGGCACGGCTACCTTCCTGCGTCACCCCATCACTTGGCTACTACCAGTTCAGGTCCCCAGCATCACACACACCAACCAACCCGAAGGCTGGAAAAAGGCGGGTGTTCAGGTGGGTTAGTATCCCTGATTCACCATGGGCGCGGACACACGGGTACGGGAATATCAACCCGTTATCCATCGACTACGCCTGTCGGCCTCGCCTTAGGTCCCGACTCACCCTGGGAGGATTAAC
>NZ_JANIKI010000037.1:0-395 GCF_024580435.1 Corynebacterium sp. 5QC2CO
GCCTGTTGCAGGCCAGCGAGGGTGACCTGGCCGCCGCGCAGCGCGCCGTGCAGGCTGGCGACCGCCAGGCTGCGGCGCTGCACCTGCATCGCCAGGCCGGCGGGCTCGGGGCGATCGGGGCCACGGCACTGGCCCAGCAGGCCAATGCCCTGGTCGAGCGCCTGCACGATGCGGCAGAGGCCGATACGGCGCCGTTGTTCGCCACCGTAACGACGTTCGTGGCGCGGCTGCAGAAACAGCTGCAGCGCCTGGCTCACTGAGCCGACTGCTGCTGCAGGTAGGCGATCACCAGGGCGCGGCGTTCTGCGCTGGGGAAGGCGTTGTACATGCGGGTGCCCGGCACCAGGTGCGTGGGTGACTGCAGGAAGGTATCCAGCGTCTGTGCGGTCCAGGTG
>NZ_JANIKI010000038.1:0-381 GCF_024580435.1 Corynebacterium sp. 5QC2CO
GGATATGCCTCATCCGCAATTTTATGAATTTGCTTTTCTAAAGCTTTAATGTCTGCTGATAATTTTTCAGTATCGTCAACGCCATCAAAGACGATTTGACCTATCATAATACGTTCAGAAGATACCGTTTTAAATCCGCCAGTCTGATTCACTAGCTTTGCACCATAACTAGCTGCAGCTACAACTGAAGGCTCTTCCACCATCATAGGTACAACATATGCCTTATCGTCCACAATGATATTCGGTAATAATCCAACGGGTAATGCACCTTGCGCGATGACATTTTCAATTAAACTATTTGCTACTTCCTCATCAATTAATGGATGATTCAATAAAATGTTGAATTGCTCTTCTGATAACCATTGCTTATCTACCAATTGT
>NZ_JANIKI010000039.1:0-381 GCF_024580435.1 Corynebacterium sp. 5QC2CO
TCGCTGTCCTGCTGCAGTTTGCGCAGGGTCAACCACGGCACCACGATGATCGCGGCAGCCGCCAGCGCCAGGGCCGGCAACCGCCAGCGGTCCCAGATGTCGTCACTGAAAACCAGCGCCATAGTTCCTCGTCAGCACGGCCGCGGAGCGGGACCCGGGACGAGCCCGGCTGCGGCGGAACCGGCAATATAGCGCAGGCGGTCACAACTCTGGAGCCCAAAGCGCGGCAGGCTGAACACCCCCCCGCAGCCGGCCCCGTACGCGAGTGGGCGCCCCCCTTCGGGGCGCCCACCCTGTTCAACGCGCGGTGGATGCTCAGCGCTTGGCAGCGGCGCTGACCTTAAGCGCGGCGGCATCGACGCGGGTCACGCCCTTGATGCC
>NZ_JANIKI010000004.1:0-197730 GCF_024580435.1 Corynebacterium sp. 5QC2CO
CTCCCTCCCCTGCCCCTGCCTCTGTTCCTATCGCTTTTCTTCAGCCTCCAGCTGAGTTTTCCAGTTGAGTTGCCTCGACAAAGAAAAATCCTCCGGCACGACCGTGACGAACTAGCAAGCTGCTAGTAAGCCACTACTGTGCCGGAGGATTTTTCCGGTTGCCGCCTGACAGCTAGCGCACTAAGCCCCAACTGCCAGGCGTGGTGCTTTGTCCGACAGCAGCCGGGGAATTCTCCCGCTCCCCAGCCGCGGCCGCAAAGCTATTGATTTTTACTCGAAGGTTCCGATGTCATCCAGCGGAACTGCGGAACCGACCTGGTCGATGCCGTAGGTGTCCTCGGCACCGTAGAAGCCCTCACCGAAGGAAGCGAACGGGGCAGCTGCCTGGCGGGCAGCTTCCTCAGTCGGCTCAACCGTGATGTTGCGGTAGCGCGAGATACCCGTACCAGCCGGGATTAGCTTACCGATGATCACGTTCTCCTTCAGGCCGATGAGCTTATCCGAGCGCTTGTTGATAGCGGCGTCGGTAAGCACGCGCGTCGTCTCCTGGAAGGAGGCGGCGGACAGCCAGGACTCGGTGGCCAGCGATGCCTTGGTAATACCCATCAGCACACGACGACCCTCGATGACGCTGCCACCGGAGGCAACAATCTCGCGGTTCTTAGCCATGACCGTGGAGCGCTCGACCAGTGCACCTGGCAGCAGGTCGGAGTCACCCGGCTTAGACACAATCACGCGGCGCAGCATCTGGCTGACGATAACCTCGATGTGCTTGTCGTGAATGGCCACACCCTGATCACGGTAGACCGACTGGACTTCCTCGATGAGGTGGCGCTGGACGCCTCGGCGGCCCAGAACCTCGAGGACCTCGTGCGGATCGGCAGCGCCCTTGAGCAGCTGCTGCCCCTTGACCACATGGTCACCATCGCGGATGGCGCGACGACGGCCATCGACGGTGATCTCAGCCAGGCCCTGACGCTTGGACAGCTTGTCGTAGACGACCTCGTCCTCGCTGTTGGCATCCGGGATGAGGGTGAGCGTGTAGAAGTGCTCGTCCTCCTCCAGGCGCACGCGACCGTTTTCGCGGACCAGCGGAGCCTTGTTCTTCGGTACGCGGGCCTCGAACAGCTCCTGGACACGCGGCAGACCACCGGTAATGTCGCCACCGACACCACCCTGGTGGAACGTACGCATAGTCAGCTGGGTACCCGGCTCACCAATGGACTGCGCAGCGACAATACCGACAGCCTCTCCGATGTCGACCAGCTTGCCGGTTGCCATCGAGCGACCGTAGCACTTGGCACAGACACCGGTTGCGGTGGAGCAGGTCAGAACCGAGCGAACCTTGACTTCCTTGACACCGTGGCTGAGAGCCAGGGTGATGTGGTCGTCGTTCAGGTCGGTGTCAGCCTCGATAAGGACATTGCCCTCAGCATCGGTGACATCGGCTGCCAGCACGCGAGCAATCGCGGCGGTCTCGACGTACTTCGCACGACGGATCTCGCCGGTCGGGTTGCCGGCTGCGTCCAGAACATCCTCGCCAATCTCGACAATGACACCATCGTGGGTGCCACAGTCCTCTTCGCGAACGATGACGTCCTGCGCAACGTCGACCAGACGACGGGTCAGGTAACCCGAGTCAGCGGTACGAAGCGCGGTATCGGCCAGACCCTTACGGGAACCGTGCGAGTTGTTGAAGTACTCGAGAACCGACAGGCCTTCGCGGAAGGAGGTCTTAATCGGGCGGGTGATGTATTCACCACGCGGGTTCGTAACCATGCCCTTCATGCCGGCCAGCGAGTGAATCTGGCCCATGTTACCGGCAGCACCCGACTTCACGATCATCGGAATCGGGTTGTCATCCGGGTACAGAGCCTCGACCTTTTCACCGACCTCAGCCGTCGCAGCCTTCCACAGGTTAACCAGCGACTCGTGACGCTCAGCAGCCGAGAGCTTACCGCGGCGGAACTTCTTCTCCACCGTGGCGGCCTTCTCTTCGTAGCCGTTCAGGATCTCGCGCTTGTTCGGGAGAACCAGCACGTCAGACATAGCAATGGTGACACCAGAACGGGTAGCCCAGTAGAAACCAGCATCCTTGAGCTTGTCGACGGTCTGAGCGACCGTGATCATCGGGTACTTGGCAGCCAAGTCGTTGATGATCGCAGCCTGCGGCTTCTTAGCCATAACGCCTTCGACGTATGGGTAGTTCCACGGCAGCAGGTCGTTGAACATAACGCGGCCCAGCGTGGTCGAAGCCAGCCAGGTATCGCCCTTGTTCCAACCGTCTGGGAATTGCTCGGCCTCAATCTCGGCCGGCGGGCGCAGGTGGCTGATACGAACCTTAATCGGGCTCTGCAGACCAATTGCACCGCGGTCGTAAGCCATGATGGCCTCGGCCGGGCTGGTGTAAATACCCTGCTCCGGAGCGTCCTCGGTGGCATCCTGGTGGCCACCCGGCAGCTCCGGCTTCTCCAGCGTCAGGAAGTACAGGCCAGTGACCATATCCAGACGCGGCATAGCCAGCGGCTTACCGGAAGCCGGCGACAGAATGTTGTTCGAGGACAGCATCAGGACGCGGGCCTCAGCCTGTGCTTCAGCGGACAGCGGCAGGTGGACTGCCATCTGGTCACCGTCGAAGTCGGCGTTGAAAGCCTCACATGCCAGTGGGTGCAGCTGAATTGCCTTACCCTCAACCAGGACCGGCTCGAACGCCTGAATACCCAGGCGGTGCAGCGTAGGTGCGCGGTTCAGCAGGACCGGGTGTCCGGTAATGACATCTTCGAGGACGTCCCACACCTCTGGGCGCTGACGCTCAACCATGCGCTTCGCGCTCTTGATGTTCTGCGCGTAGCTCTTGGCTACGAGCTCCTTCATAACGAACGGCTTGAACAGCTCAAGAGCCATCAGCTTCGGCAGACCACACTGGTGCAGCTTCAGCTGCGGGCCGACGATAATAACCGAACGGCCGGAGTAGTCAACACGCTTACCCAGCAGGTTCTGACGGAAACGACCCTGCTTACCCTTGAGCAGGTCGCTCAGGGACTTCAGCGGGCGGTTACCCGGACCAGTGACCGGGCGGCCACGACGTCCGTTGTCGAACAGTGCATCAACGGATTCCTGAAGCATACGCTTCTCATTGTTGACGATGATCTCCGGAGCGCCGAGGTCAATCATGCGCTTCAGGCGGTTGTTGCGGTTGATGACACGACGGTAGAGGTCGTTCAAGTCCGAGGTCGCAAAGCGGCCACCGTCGAGCTGCACCATCGGGCGCAGCTCCGGCGGAATCACCGGGATGCAGTCGAGCACCATAGCGGCCGGGTCGTTGCCGGACTGCAGGAATGCAGTGACAACTTTGAGGCGCTTGAGGGCGCGCATCTTCTTCTGACCCTTGCCGTCGCGAATAATCTCGCGCAGCTCCTCGGCCTCCTTGGCCAGGTCGAAGTTGCGAATCAGGGTCTGAATAGCCTCAGCACCCATGCCACCGGTGAAGTAATCCTCGTAGCGGTCGACGAGCTCGGTGTAAATACCCTCGTCGATAATCATCTGCTTCGGCTCGAGCTTGATGAAGGTGTTCCAAATCTCGTCGAGACGATCCAGCTCACGCTGGGCGCGCTCACGGATGTGGCGCATCTCGCGCTCGGCTGCAGACTGAACCTTCTTGCGGGCATCAGCCTTGGCGCCGGCTGCCTCGAGTTCAGCCAGATCCTCTTCCAAGGTCTGGGCGCGCTCGGCCAGCTCCTGGTCGCGGTCGTCCTCAACCAGCTTCTTGTCCACGAGCATGTCTGCTTCGAGGGTTTCCTGGTCGTTGTGGCGAGCCTCTTCATCCACAGAAGTGATGATGTTGGCAGCGAAGTAGATGATCTTTTCCAGATCCTTCGGAGCCAAATCGAGCAGGTAGCCGAGGCGGGACGGCACGCCCTTGAAGTACCAGATGTGAGTGACCGGAGCGGCCAGCTCAATGTGGCCCATGCGCTCACGGCGAACCTTCGACTTGGTCACCTCAACGCCACAGCGTTCACAGATGATGCCCTTGAAGCGAACGCGCTTGTACTTACCACAAGCACACTCCCAGTCACGGGTAGGGCCGAAGATACGCTCACAGAAAAGGCCGTCCTTTTCCGGCTTCAGCGTACGGTAGTTAATCGTCTCGGGCTTCTTGACCTCACCGCGAGACCAGCGGCGGATGTCGTCGGCGGTAGCGAGCCCAATCCGGAGCTCGTCAAAGTTGTTGACGTCGAGCACCTGTTTTCCCTTTCCCTCCGCATCGAAGTAATGCGGAAACCAAATTCTCTGCGGAGGTTTTTGTACGTTGTCGTCTGTGTTGGGTTATTCGCGAGTTAGGGCTTCCCGACCCTGATACTCACGCAATGTTTCGTCGTTAAGCGAGAAACTATGCGGAGTCAGCGTCGGAACGCTCATCGCGGGACAGGTTAATGCCGAGGGAAGCGGTCGCGTGGTCGAGTTCCTCATCGTCGGAGGAGCCCAACTCAACCGGAACGCCGTCGGCCGAAAGGACCTCAACGTTCAGGCAGAGCGACTGCAGTTCCTTCAGAAGCACCTTGAACGACTCCGGAATACCCGGATCCGGAATGTTGTCGCCCTTCACGATTGCCTCGTAGACCTTGACGCGGCCAACCACGTCATCGGACTTGATGGTGAGCAGCTCCTGCAGGGTGTAGGCAGCACCGTATGCCTGCATTGCCCACACCTCCATCTCACCGAAGCGCTGACCACCGAACTGAGCCTTACCACCCAGCGGCTGCTGGGTAATCATGGAGTACGGACCGGTGGAACGAGCGTGAATCTTCTCGTCGACCAGGTGGTGCAGTTTCAGCATGTACATGTAGCCCACCGAAACCGGGAACGGGAACTTCTCGCCAGAGCGGCCGTCGAACAGCGTGGCCTTACCGTCAGCGTTGACCAGCACCTCGCCGTCACGGTTCGGGCGGGACGACGCGAGCAGACCAGCGAGCTCCTCGTTCTCAGCACCGTCGAACACTGGGGTTGCAACCAGGGAGTCGGACGGAACGTCGTGCAGGTCGGCCGGAAGACGCTTAGCCCAATCCGGGTCGCCCTCAATGCTCCAGCCGGCCTTCGCCAGCCAGCCGAGGTGAACCTCGAGGACCTGGCCGATGTTCATACGACGCGGAACACCGTGGGTGTTCAGAATGATGTCGACCGGGGTGCCGTCCGGCAGGAACGGCATGTCCTCCTGCGGCAGGATCTTGCCGATAACGCCCTTGTTACCGTGGCGACCTGCCATCTTGTCGCCGTCCTGAATCTTGCGCTTCTGCGCAACGTAGACGCGGACCATCTCGTTGACACCCGGTGCCAGGTCGTCATCGTCTTCACGGGAGAAGACGCGGACGCCGATGACCTTGCCGGACTCACCGTGCGGAACACGCATGGAGGTGTCACGGACCTCGCGGGACTTCTCGCCGAAGATAGCGCGCAGCAGGCGCTCCTCCGGAGTCAGCTCAGTCTCGCCCTTCGGCGTGGTCTTAGCGACCAGGATGTCACCGTCGCGAACGTCGGCACCGATGCGGACAATGCCGCGGTCATCCAGATCCTTCAGCATCTCCTCGGATGCGTTCGGGATGTCACGGGTGATTTCCTCCGGACCCAGCTTGGTGTCGCGGGCATCAATCTCGTGCTCCTCGATGTGAATCGAGGTCAGGATGTCCTCCTCAACCATGCGCTGGTTCAGGATGATGGCGTCCTCGTAGTTGTGGCCTTCCCACGGCATGAATGCCACGAGCAGGTTCTTACCAAGTGCCATCTCACCGTTGTCGGTACCCGGACCGTCAGCGATGACCTGGCCGGCCTCAACACGCTGGCCTTCGTCAACCAGTGGCTTCTGGTTGTAGCAGGTGCCCTGGTTGGTGCGCTCGAACTTGCGCAGCAGGTAGGTGTGGCGCTGGCCCTCATCGTCCATGATGGTGATGAAGTCTGCCGACACGGTCTCGACCACACCGGTGGCCGAAGCGACAATGACATCGCCGGCGTCGTAAGCAGCACGCTGCTCCATACCGGTACCGACGAACGGAGCCTCCGAACGCAACAGCGGCACGGCCTGGCGCTGCATGTTCGCACCCATCAGGGCACGGTTAGCGTCGTCGTGCTCGAGGAACGGAATCATGGCGGTAGCCACGGAGACCATCTGACGCGGGGAAACATCGAGGTAGTCGACCTCATCGGCGCGGACGGACTCGACGTCACCACCCTTCTTACGAACAGACAGAGTCTCCTGAATGAAGTGGCCGTTCTCGTCGATCGGGGTGTTGGCCTGCGCGACGACATAGCGGTCTTCCTCATCAGCGGTGAGGTAGTCGACCTCGTCGGTGATGACACCATCGCGGACGCGGCGGTACGGAGTCTCAATGAAACCGAACGGGTTCACGCGTGCGTAGCAGGACAGCGAACCAATCAGACCAATGTTCGGACCCTCTGGGGTCTCAATTGGACACATGCGGCCGTAGTGGGACGGGTGAACGTCTCGAACCTCGAGGCCAGCACGGTCACGGGTCAGACCACCCGGGCCCAGTGCGGACAGACGACGCTTGTGGGTCAGACCCGACAGCGAGTTGTTCTGGTCCATGAACTGGGACAGCTGGGAAGTACCGAAGAACTCACGGATAGCCGCGGAAACCGGGCGCACGTTAATCAGGGTGGTCGGCTGGATCGACTCCACGTCCTGAGTGGTCATGCGCTCACGAACCACGCGTTCCATGCGGGACAGACCCACGCGGACCTGGTTCTGAATCAGCTCGCCTACGGTACGCAGACGACGGTTACCGAAGTGGTCGATATCGTCGGTCTCAACCGGGATTTCGACGCCTTCCGGCGAGGTCATAACATTCTCGCCGTCGTGCAGACGCACGAGGTATTCGATGGTAGTGGCAATATCCTGCTCGGTCAGAACCATCTCGCCGGAGGCATCAGCGCCCAGGCCCAGCTTGCGGTTGACCTTGTAGCGACCGACCTTAGCCAGGTCGTAGCGCTTCGGCTTGAAGAAGTTGTTCTCCAGCAGAGCCAGCGCGGACTCGCGCGTCGGCGGCTCACCCGGGCGCTGCTTGCGGTAAATCTCCAGCAGAGCCTCGTCGGTGTTTGCAACACCGTCCTTCTCCAGGGTGGCCATCATGATCTCAGAGAAGCCGAAGCGCTCCTTGATCTCCTCGGTGGTCCAGCCGAAAGCCTTCAGCAGAACCGTGACCGGCTGGCGACGCTTACGGTCAATACGAACGCCGACGGTGTCCCGCTTGTCGACGTCGAACTCCAGCCACGCACCGCGCGACGGAATAATCTTCACCGAGTGCAGCGGGCGCTCGGTGGACTTGTCGATGGTCTCATCGAAGTAGACGCCCGGAGAGCGCACCAGCTGAGAAACAACGACACGCTCAGTTCCGTTGACGATGAACGTACCCTTGTCCGTCATCATCGGGAAGTCACCGATGAAGACAGTCTGGCTCTTAATCTCACCGGTCTCGCGGTTGGTGAACTCCGCGGTGACGTAGAGGGGAGCCGAGTAGTTGATGTCCTTATCCTTGGACTCATCCACGGTGTTCTTGACGGAGTCGAACCATGGGTCCGACAGCGTCAGGGACATCTTCTGGGAGTAGTCCTCGATCGGAGAGAGCTCTTCTAGAATATCTTCGAGACCGCTGGTAACCCGAGCGTCTTCTCCGAGCTGCTCCTGGCGACGAGCGCGCCACTCAGGCGTGCCAATGAGCCATGCGAAAGACTCACGCTGCAGGTCGAGCAGACCAGGAACCGCGATCGGCTCCTGAATCTTTGCAAATGAGTACCTCTTCGAAGCTCCGGGAATACCGGTTACTGCCTTGGTCTGGCGGGAGACTGCCAAGATGCGTCCTTCCAGCACCTCACGCGGTGGAGCACACCGGCAACCGGTGGTGCGCCCCGCCCGCTTGGTTTATACGCGATTCAAGTTGCAGGAATTATTTCTGTTGCGCACCGGGATACTTTGCGTCTAACCTTTGGTCACACACGAAAGTGATTCCCCCGCCACTTGGCCTCCAGGACCAGCCTTTAAAAGGCGAGCCCCGAGCCCTAACGGCGGCGCCGCGGCAACTCCTTTAACAGCTAGATGCACGAAAAACGGTGCTACATAATAGCCCCGAGCCCCGAGCGCAAACTATAAAAGAGCTGGCGACAGATACACTAATTCCAGCGCAACGATTTAGCCTATATCAAAAACTGGCAGTTGTCTAGTACAACTTGACAAAACGGGCGTGTCGCATTCACCCGTCACCGATATAAAGGGCGAGGCCTGGGCGCTATGTCCGCCGTAAAGCATTACTCTGCTTTACGACGGGTCGAAGGACGCACGATACCCACGATTGCAATGAATACCAGAATCGAACCGGACGCAATGAGACCGATTGACCACGGCTCTAGAGCTGGGCGCTGGAAATTCTGTATTGCGCCAAAGAGAAGCTGATTGGAAAGGCCTTCGTCCATCTTGCCGTTGAAGCGCAGGTAGTCCATGATCGGCTCGCCGTCGCGGGTCTCCCACCAAAGGTGGATGTCCTCGGCCATATCGATAACCGAGCCGGACTTCGGCTCAACCCACAAATCACGGGTGCCCTGGTACTGGAGGAAGCCGGACTTGTCATCCTGGGTTAGCTGAGAGACGTAAGAACGGTACTTCTGGGCGAGATTCGTTTTCTCGATGTCCTGACGGAAATGCAGAACGCGGTTGCCGCCGCGCTCCTCTTCCCCGACAAACTTTGCCGGCAAGGAATCGTGGAGGAGATCATCAAAGATCAGGTATTCCTTTTCCTCCGTGTCGGCCGGGAGCTTCACCCAGTTGCCCTCGAAAGCCACTGACCGTGGGACGCCTGCCATGCGGTCGACAAGCGTCGCAGGAGCCAGCGCCTCGCCGGTGAGTCGGTCGATGGTCACTGTCCAGATATTGGCCTCGATAAGCTCCGTCAGCGGGTCGGTGCCGATAACCTCAGGGGGAAGCTCACGCATTTCAGTCACACCGACACGGAGCGAAACCTTGTCCGCATCCGCGGGTTCGATGAGCACGCCGTGAAGCTGTCGCTGCAGCGGCGAGTGCACTTCTTCCCGCTTGCCTTCTTCGTTAATCCTGGTGGATACACCGTCTTCCGCCCGCAGGGTGTACGACACCGGCGGAAGGTCAAGCGGCATTTTGGGATCAACATTGAGCACTTTGGGCAGCAAGATGCCAGCAGCAAGCAGTGCGGTGCCTAGACCCAACAGAAGGATAGACAGAATTCTCGGCCGTGAGAGCATGTTAGATACTTTACAGGCCAATAGGGGTAATCAAGACAATGAGTGGCCTGGTTTTTGCCTCGACTCCCTGTGACGGGTGAGATTAGTGAGGTTTTGCCCGGGTCAGGTGGGTTAGCAAAGGCCCCAGAAACAAAAGAACCGCCAATCCCGGGCACGAAGCCCAGAATTGGCGGTCAGATTTGGTAGCTTTAGGCCGCCACCGGGGCCGAGGCAAGTAATTGAATTACTTGAGGGCAACCTTTGCGCCAGCCTCTTCCAGCTTAGCCTTAGCAGCCTCAGCGTCGTCCTTGGAAGCACCCTCCAGGATAGCCTTCGGAGCGGACTCAACCATCTCCTTAGCCTCCTTCAGGCCCAGGCCGGAGACGATCTCGCGGACAGCCTTAATAACGCCGATCTTCTTAGCGCCAGCGTCCTCGAGGACGACGTCGAACTCGTCCTTCTCCTCAGCAGCAGCCTCGCCGCCAGCAGCGCCTGCAGCAGCAACTGCAACCGGAGCAGCAGCGGTAACGTCGAACTCTTCCTCGAAAGCCTTCTTGAACTCGGTGAGCTCAACGAGGGTCATTTCCTTGAAAGCCTCGAGCAGTTCCTCAGTGGTGTACTTAGCCATGGATATTCTCCTATGAGTGTGGTGCGGCCGCTCCCCTCAGAGATCCCTGGGGTCGAAGCCGTCAAAGTGATATTTAAAAGTTTTTCGCGTGATTTAGTTCGCGTAGATCGCGAGCCGCTCGGGATTACTTCTTTTCCTCGAGTGCCGCAGCAAGGCGGGCAACCGAGGAGGTCGGAGCGTCGAGCAGGCCAGCGACGTTCGCCAGAACGCCGTTGAAGGCACCAGCCAGCTTTGCCAGCGTGGTCTCACGGTTATCCATATCCGCAAGAGCCTCGAACTGTGCTGCATCCATTGCAGCACCGTCCATGTAGCCGCCCTTGATCACGAGGTTCTTGTTGTCACCGGCGAACTTCTTAATCGCCTTAGCCGCATCCACAGCCTCGCCCTTGATGAAGGCGACTGCAGTCGGGCCGTTCAGGTGCTCATCAAGACCCTCAATCCCTGCCTCGTCGGCAGCGATCTTGATCATGGTGTTCTTGGCGACGGAGTACTTAACATCAGCACCGAGGGCGCGACGCAGTTCCGTGATTTCCGCAACGGACAGGCCGCGGTACTCAGTCAGCACGATAGCGTTGGACTCTTCAACGTCCTGCTTCAGCGCTGCAACAGCTGCAATCTTCTCAGCATTTGCTGCCATGTGTACTCTCGCCTCCTTCCTGGTCTTTGCAATTTTCCGCTCGGCCGAGTGAAGGATTCTTTTGAGCAAATACAACAAACGCCCCAATCCTCGCACAAGGATGGGGCGCACAATTCTTGTGGCATGTTCCACTTCAACTCCGCCGACCGCAAGGTCAACAGGTGAAGTCAAACTGCGCAAGCGCTTCCAAGTCCTCCTGCGTGGGCCGCTCACTGTATTCCTACAATGAAACCTTCAATCCGCTTCTTTCAAAGCGAATGACCGACGGTCTTCGGTGAAACTTGAGTACCAACCTCCATCTTCCCAACTCGATGTTGGTACCGATTGGAAGCCGGTCAAACTTCGTGAAGAAACTTTATACCAGACCCTGGCAATTAACCAAATCGCCTATCCAAACCGCGCCGCACCTGGCTCTCCGAAGCGGCCGAACTCCAGGTCTTTCTCACGTTGCTGCACGATCATCTCAAGTTCGGCAAAGTACGCATTCAGGTCGTCGTCGGCAAGCCAGAGCACTTGGTCGGCGTAGTCGAGTACCACGCGCACCATGTCGTCGGGATGCGCGTCCAACCTAGCGGCGTCGAGAATGTCCACGGTGAGTGTCAGCGCCACACGCACGACCGGCGGAATCTGCGATGCCAGGCACTGTTGCGCCACGACATTACGCAGCTCGACGGCCTCCATCCGCGCAATGATGCGCAACAACCGCACTACGACGACCTGCGCCGCCCGAGCTTGCAGAGCTTCCTCCTCACTCATCCCCGGAAGCACCACAGAATCCTGGATATTGCGGCGAAGGACCTCAGCTACGCGCTCGTCCTCCCCTAGCCCCGTCAGTACCTCGCCCAGCAGAGTCTGTCCCGCGATGCGCAGGCACGGCATGTCATAGGCGTCGTCGCCCAACGAGTCGAGGTACGAGATGAGCTGCGGTTCAATAATTCCGGAACCGTCGTCGAGCTGCGCCAGGCGATTAATCTCGCCGAGCGCCTCCAGCCCTTCTTCAGGTTCCAAAATTAACGTCATAGTCGCGATTTTAAGCAACAAACTTTGGCTGTGAGTCCATTTCGGCTCGATTAGTTGTTTGGATTAGCAATTCGCTTTACGACGTCTACCGCGCCCAAACCCCACCGCGCTATCGATATCCCTAATGCGAATGCAAAACCGCCGCCTCACACACTGGGAAAAGTGCGCACGGCGGCGGTTTTAAAGAGCTTGGCTCTGAGTCACCCTCGAGTGACTCGTGAAGAGCACACTCGCCTATCGGCTGATGCTGATTTAGGCGGTGTAGTCCTTGATCACGCTGGTGTCAACCGGGATGCCCGGGCCGTTGGTGGCGGAGACGGTAATCTTCTTCAGGTACTTACCCTTAGCAGCGGACGGCTTGAGGCGCATCAGCTCGTCGATAAGCGCGCCGTAGTTCTCGGCCAGCTTCTCAGCGTCGAAGGAAGCCTTACCAATAACAGCCTGCAGGTTTGCAGCCTTGTCAACGCGGAAGGAAATCTTACCGCCCTTGATCTCGGTGACAGCCTTAGCGACATCCGGGGTAACGGTGCCGGTCTTCGGGTTCGGCATCAGACCACGCGGGCCGAGGATACGAGCCACGCGACCAACCTTGGCCATCTGGTCCGGGGTTGCGATAGCAGCGTCGAAGTCGGTCCAGCCGCCCTGAATCTTCTCGATCAGCTCGTCGGAGCCAACGAAGTCAGCGCCGGCCTCTTCAGCCTTGGTGGCGTTCTCGCCAGCAGCGAAGACGACAACGCGGACGGTCTTGCCGGTGCCGTTCGGCAGGGAGACAGTGCCGCGAACCAGCTGGTCAGCCTTGCGTGGGTCAACGCCCAGGCGGATAGCGACGTCGATAGTGGCGTCGTAGTTCTTGGAGGAAGTCTCCTTGACCAGGTTAGCGGCCTCGAGCGGAGAGTAGATGCGGCCGGCGTCGATCTTCTCGGCGGCGGCGCGGTATGCCTTGGAGTTCTTGCTCATGAAAAGTCCAATCTCAATTAAGTGAAATGGTTGGATTGTGGTGTGTAGCGGGCCGAAGCTGGCCCTACCACTTGATGTAGGTGCAGCTAAACGCTGACGGTTTACTTAGCGCCCTCGACGGTGATGCCCATGGAGCGAGCGGTACCGGCGATGATGCGTGCACCCATCTCGATGTCGTTAGCGTTCAGGTCCGGCTTCTTCAGCTCGGCGATTTCCTTGCACTGCTCCCAGGTCACGGAACCGACCTTGTTGGTGTGCGGAACGCCAGAGCCCTTCTGAATGCCAGCGGCCTTCAGCAGCAGCTTAGCTGCCGGCGGGGTCTTCAGAACGAAGGTGAAGGAGCGGTCTTCGTAGACGGAGATTTCAACCGGGACAACGTTGCCACGCTGGTTCTCAGTTGCTGCGTTGTAAGCCTTGCAGAACTCCATGATGTTGACACCATGAGCACCCAGTGCCGGACCAACCGGCGGAGCCGGGTTAGCCTGACCAGCCTGGATCTGCAGCTTAATAATCGCAGAAAGCTTCTTCTTCGGAGCCATCGGATTAACCTACTTCCTAGTTACCGGGGCAGGCCGCCCCGATGAAAAGGCGACTCACCCCGTCCGGATGCCGACGCTTTACGACGACCCTTGCGCCCTCGACCATCATGGCCGCTGGCGCTGGTCATCGAGTTGGTGCCAGCCACCGGGGATACGAATTACTTGGCGCATCTGCGCTCAAGGCACAAAAATGCACGCCTGGCTACGTTACCGCAGCGTATGGCGTGCATCAAAATCCGTTACCGGATTGGTTGCTCGAGCGAGCTAGCTGGTGCCTTCCCGGCGCTTGGCTTAGGGCTGTGCTTGCCGCTTGGCTCTGCGCCTGGCTTGAGGTCGGGCCTAGTTCAGCTTCTCAACCTCGTCGATGCCCAGCTCGACCGGGGTCTCACGGCCGAAGATGGAAACCAGGGCCTTCATGCGGCCGGTGTCCGGGTCGATCTCGGAGATGGTCGCAGCCACGGATGCGAACGGACCGGACAGGATGGTGACGGACTCGCCGACCTCGTAGTCGATGGCGACGGCCTTCTTCTCCGCCTGCGGAGCCGCTGCGACAGCCAGCTCACCGTCAGCATTTGCAGCTTCCTCAGCGGCGTCCGCGGTGATGGTCTCCTTCGGCATGAGGAACTTAGCGACCTCACGGATCTTGACCTTGGACGGCTGGCCCTCGCTACCGACGAAGGAAGTAACACCCGGGGTGTCGCGGACGACGGACCAGGACGGGTCATCCAGGCTCATACGGACCAGAACGTAGCCCGGCAGCAGCTTGCGCTTAACGATCTTCTTCTTGCCGTCGTCCTTGCGCTCTTCGACTTCCTCAACCGGAACGATGACCTCGTGGATCTGCTCATCGACACCCATGGTCTGGGCGCGCATTTCCAGGTTGGTCTTCACCTTGTTCTCGTAGCCGGAGTAGCACTGGATGATGTACCAGTCGCCCGGACGACGCTTGAGCTCACGCTGGAACTCGCGCAGGCGCTTACGGTACTCGGCATCTGCGTCAGCAGCTGCCTGTGCCTCAGCGTCAGCGGCAGTCTCCTCTGCCGGCGCTGCTTCTGCTGCAGCAGTGTCGGCTGCGGCTGCGACTGCACCCTCGGCCGGAGCTTCTACCTGAGCCGGTGCGTCCTGCGCATCCTGCTCAGTTGCGGCAGCATCCGCGGACTGGGCGTCGGAGAAAATATTCTGACCATCATTCATGTCGTGCTAACCCCTCTTGTATCTACATCAACGGTTCGCGACATTGGCATCTTCGCCTAAAGAGTCCTAAGAGCCAATATGCCATCCGCAATCACTTCGCACAGCCAGACACCAGCTGCGCTAACGAATAATCCCGCCGTCCGGAACTCGGAGGCGGGATGAAAAGCATCACTGCGAAACAGTATAACCGATTACTTGCCCAACACCGATCGGACACCCAGACCGGCCAGCGTGTCCACACCCCACACAAGAGCGATCATGGCAATCAGGAACAGAATCACGATAATGCTGTAGGTGACCATCTGGCGGCCGGTCGGCCAAATCACCTTGCGCAGCTCGTCAACAACCTGCTTGATGAAAACCAAAGGGTTACGAGTCGAAAGCTCGTTGGTCTCCTTCTCACGCGCAGGCTTCTTCGCCACGGTGGTCTGCGCGCCCGTCGCCTGGCGCTTACCGGACGGGCGAGCCGCCGCCTGGAAAGTCTGGTTTTCCTCAGACACGATGCTCCTTCGCTACTTCGTGCATATGAGACCTAAAGATACTGCACAGTGAAACTCAAACGTGAATTCTTCAAGGGCAAACTCCGGGGATGTTCTCCGGAGCCAAGCCCCCACTGTGCAGAGCAAGTCTGGTTCAGTGCGTAAATTCTAGCCGATAATCCACACTATCGAAGAAATGCCCTTCGTGGGAACCGCAGGCTTCGAGATTCGATTCTGACAACCCCAAAGAGCTAAGGGCTGCTCACTTGGGACTGCACACTTGGGGCTGCTCACTTGGGACTGCACACTTGGGCTGCAAATGTGAAGCTGTGCGAGTTTATGACACTTTCAAGCCATTTTTCGAGCCGTTTTTGTCATAAACGCAGTCAGTAACTCGCATTGCCCCACCGCTGCCGAACAAAAACGAAAAACCCGCCACCCAGACGCATTTTCATACGCCCGGGATGACGGGTACTTGCAGGGGCGACAGGACTCGAACCTGCAACCTGCGGTTTTGGAGACCGCTGCTCTACCAATTGAGCCACGCCCCTTCACCACCAGCAAAAGAACTTTCCAGTCCTTAGCTGACAATGTCCCACCTTACTGCATTGCTGCATAATCAAGGCGGGGTTCGACGAACATCACTGTCCGTAGTAGCGATGGGGGGGATCGAACCCCCGACCTCACGATTATGAGTCGTGCGCTCTCACCATCTGAGCTACATCGCCCCTATTCTCTACCGGACATAAGTCCGTATAAAAGAACAGAGCCCCCTGACAGAATCG
This sequence comes from Corynebacterium sp. 5QC2CO, assembly GCF_024580435.1. Taxonomy (NCBI): domain Bacteria; kingdom Bacillati; phylum Actinomycetota; class Actinomycetes; order Mycobacteriales; family Corynebacteriaceae; genus Corynebacterium; species Corynebacterium sp. 5QC2CO. The sequence goes on from NZ_JANIKI010000004.1 coordinate 15,498, forward strand.
AACTGTCGACCTTTTCCTTACCATGGAAACGCTCTGCCGACTGAGCTAAGGGGGCATCAGCATCCGTTGAACCCAGCACGTAACTCTGTGGCCAATTGTTGACCGCTTCGTTTCGCTCTGTGCTCTCCGTGAAGCCTTGCAAAGATTAACCCGAAATCACCACTAAGCACAAATCAGCAGGTAGGCAGCGGTATTTCTTGTCACGTTTGCAGACATTTGGCGCGCACTTATGGATAATCTATTCACTTATCGATGAGCTGCAGCGGATCCATAAGTGAATAGCTCATCGATGAGTGACTGACCTCTAACTCGAGCCCCTGCCCCCTTAATCCAGAGCCCCTCACTCGAGCCCCTAACCCGAACCCCGGCCCCGCATCCCCACGAACAGCGCTACAAACAAAAATCACCGCGAGAAAATTCTCGCGGTGATTTCACTGTGCCAGATGATGGATTCGAACCAACGAAGGCAATGCCGACGGATTTACAATCCGCTCCCTTTGGCCGCTCGGGCAATCTGGCGTGCACTCTTAAACGGTGCGAATGGAATGCTACCCACTACTCTGTCATTTACACAAATCGGCAGGTTGAGTGGATATTTTCCTACCCGGATTCACCCCTCAACAGAGCCCACCCCTCAGCAGATCTCAACTCTCAGCAGAGCTCACACCAGAGCAGTGCTCGCCCCTAGGCTCATCTCGCCGATGGAGCTCAATCCACTACCCCACGCGCTCCACGGTGTAGCGAGCAACGTTTCGCAGAGCTTCCTTGGCCGCGCAGTCGGGAAGGTCAGCGATGACGCGGTCGGACTCATCCAGCAGTTCATTGACCTTCTCCATCGCGCGAGCCACACCGTTGGTTTGGGCCAGGAGCTCGAGGGCCTCGTCGACAAGCGCGTCGTCGGAGACTGGGCCGACGAGAATCTCACGGAGGCGGTCAGCGGCTGGGGTGTCCTCCTGCAGCGCGTAGAGAACCGGCAGCGTGAAGACGCCCTCGCGCAAGTCAGTGCCCGGAGTCTTGCCGGACTGATCGGTGTTGGAGGAGATGTCGATGATGTCGTCGACGATCTGGAAAACGATACCGATTAGTTCGCCATAGCGACGCAGCGCGTTGGAAATATCGGCGGACGCACCGGCGTGATAGGCGCCGAGATAACCGGCCGATGCGATGAGTACACCGGTCTTTTCGGCAATGACCTTCAGGTAGCGCTCGATGCGCTCTTCAATCGGCAGGTCCAAGTCGTTGAGACACTCGCGCATCTGGCCTGTGACCAACACGCCGAAGGTCTCGGCGAAGTGAGCCACGCTCTCGGAGCCGAGCTCTGCCAGCAGGCGGGACGCAGCAGCGAAGAGGTAATCACCGGCAAGAATGGCGACGGTGTTGTCCCAGCGCGAGTTTGCGGAGGGCACGCCGCGGCGCTTATCCGCTTCATCCATGACGTCGTCGTGGTAGAGGGTTGCCAGGTGCGTCAGCTCCAGCACCGTCGCGGCGGTGATGACCTTCTCACTCTCCGGGTTCTCACCGAACTGTGCGGCCAGCATGGTAAACATCGGGCGGAAGCGCTTACCACCGGCCTGAGCTAGGTGGGAAACTCGCTCGACTAGGAAGTTCTCGCCGCGCCCCAGCTCGGTTATCAGGAGGTCCTCGCTCTTGCGCATTCCCTCGGTGATTGTTGCTTCCAGCGCCTCATCAACGAAGTGAGAACTGGTGGCGGTGTGCTCACCAGTGCCCTGAGTACTTCCGGAACTAAGCCCGGAGTAGTCTCCAGTACGCATTCGAGACCTGCCTAACTGACGATAAAAGATAAGAAACTGCTAAATAAACTACCTTACGAGCATAGTGGCTAGCAGACCAGTTCCCATATTTGTTTCAACGTCGTTATACGCTGGGGCAATGACCTCAAGCCCGATTTCGCGAGTTTCGCCCACGTTCGACGGCACCGTCGCTCTACCCAGCAGCATTGATGTGCTCATTGTTGGCGCTGGCCCCACCGGCTCCGCAGCCGCAATTCACGCGGCCCGCGCCGGTTTTTCGGTCGCTGTGGTCGACTCGCAGCGCTTCCCGCGCGACAAAACTTGTGGCGACGGGCTCACTCCTCGTGCCATCGCTGAGCTACGTCGTCTAGGGCTTGACGACGAGCTCCTGCGCCGCAACCGCAACCGCGGACTCAAGCTACACGGCTTCGGTGGCTCGATCACCGCACCTTGGCCAGATGATGCCTCCGGCACTTTTCCCGCTATCGGATCCGCTATGCCACGAGTTGAGCTCGACACCTTCTTGCTCAATGCCGCCGCCGATGCCGGTGCACAGGTCTTCGTTGGGGTCGCTGCGCGGAAGGTGGTTCTCGGAGCGCTGAGCAGTGGAGGCTCGCGGGGTCACGGCGTGCGCGAGGTGGAGCTTTCCGACCGCGAGGGCAAGCCACACACCATCTCGGCCCGCTGGTTGCTCGTGGCCGATGGGGTCCGAAGTACCGTCGGCAAGCAGCTTGGGCGTGCGTGGCATCGAGACAGCGTCTTTGGTGTGGCCGCGCGGTCGTATGTCAGCTTCGACAGTGCGGACGTGGCGGATGACTGGATTCACTCGCACCTAGAACTGCGCGACTCCGAAGGGCATACGCACCCGGGCTATGGCTGGATCTTCCCGCTGGGAGAAGGTCGGGCGAACGTGGGGTGTGGGGCGCTGGCGACGTCGGCACGCCCGGCGCGCACGAATGTGAAGAAGTTGCTGCGCGAGTACCACGGACAGGTGCGCGATCAGTGGCGGATGAGCGAGCCGGAGCACGTGACGTCGGCACTGTTGCCGATGGGTGGTGCTGTGTCGAATGTGGCGGGGCCGAACTGGGCGTTGCTCGGTGATGCTGCGTGCTTGGTCAACCCGCTCAACGGTGAGGGCATTGACTACGGCATGGAGTCGGCGCGGCTGGCGGTGGAGCTGATTAGCTCGATTGGTGCGGGCCGCGATGGGCTGACGCACTCCTGGCCCGCCCTCCTTCGCGAGCACTACGGCACCGGCTTCTCGCTGGCTCGCAAGTTGGCGCTGACGCTGACGTACCCGAGCTTCCTTCCCACGGTCGGCCCGTTGACCATCGGCGCCCCGTGGGGCAGTCAGCTCATGGGTGTTGCCGCACGCCTGATGGGAAACCTAGTCACGGAACACGACCGCGATGTGGTGGCGCGACTGTGGCGCGCTTCGGGGCAGGCGGCGCTGGCCTCCGATAAGTGGTTCGGGCGCCAGCCCTGGCAGTAGGAATCGCTTTACGACGGGCCCTGCGACCCAGCCCGATTGCGAGCTAGCGAGCTACTGCACGGGCTTGGTTGCCGAGTGCAGCGCTGCGATACCGAAGGTGAGATTCTGCCAACCGGCATCCTCCCAGCCGGAGGCATTGATGTCGCGGGCAAGCTGCGGCTGGTTTGGCCAGGCGCGAATCGACTCCGCCAGGTACACGTAGGCCTCCGGGTTCGAAGAGACAACCTTGGCGATCTGCGGCAGTGCCCGCATCAGGTATTCCTTGTAGAAAGTGCTGAACACCGGCACCACAGGGGTGGAGAACTCGCAGACTGTTAGCTGGCCTCCGGGCTTGGTCACGCGGGCAAGCTCAGCGAGACCCGCCTTGTAGTCCACGATGTTGCGCAGACCGAAGCTGATGGTCACCGCGTCGAATGTGTTGTCCGGGAAGGGCAGCTTCATGCCGTCACCGCAGACCTTGGGAACATCGCGGTGTGCACCGGCCTTGAGCATGCCGCGGGAGAAGTCACACGCAACGACGTATGCGCCAGACTTTGCCAGCTCCACTGAGGAAACAGCCGTACCGGCAGCCAGGTCGAGGACCTTCTGGCCAGGCTGCAGGTTCAGGCGCTTTGCCGTGCGCACGCGCCAGTAGTGGTCAATACCACCGGTGAGCACGGTATTAGTGATGTCGTAATTCTTCCCCACGCCGTCGAACATCGTCGCGACTTCGCTGGGATTTTTCGTTAAATCAGCCCTAGACACGATGTCCAGATTACGCGACCGACTTCTGACGTGTAGCAGCACCTGCATGGGAGGCGTCAATCGCATCTGCTGCGACCTTGCTTGACGTCTCGGCCGCGGAAACCCCAGAAACCTCCTCGTAGTGGCGAGCCAGGTCTGCACACAGTGCTTCCCAGGTGCGTTCGGTCACGGTCTCGCGGCAGCGGTTGCGCAGCTGCTTGCGTGCCAGCTCATCGTCGACGAGCAGTAGCTTGTCGACCGCCTCAGACAGATCGCGGGTGAAAGTCTTGGGTTCCAGCAGGTAGCCGTTGACGTCGTTGGTAATCAGGTCGCGCGGGCCGCCTGCGTTCGGAGCGATGGCCGGCACACCGGAGGCGTGGGCTTCCTGTACCGCCTGGCAGAAGGTTTCAAAGTCACCGGTGTGGACGAACACGTCCAGACTGGCGAATGCCGCTGCCAACTTATCGCCGGTGAGCTGTCCGGTAAAGACGGCATTCGGCATCTGCTTCTGCAGCTTCTGCAGCTCCGGGCCATTGCCGACAATGACCACCTGGATATCATCGCGGCCGTTCAGCGCTGCCAGCCGTTCCACAGACTTCTCCGCCGCGAGCCTGCCGACATAACCAACAATCGGCTTGCCCTCCGGGCTCCACTGCTTCCTGAGCTCTTCACTACGCTTTGTTGGAGTAAAGCGAACCGCATCAACACCACGGCCCCAGCGGTAGACATCACGAATCTTGTGATTCTGCAGGTCCTCAATAGTCGGCGAGGACGGCGCCAGCGTTCGGGCGCAGGAGTTGTGAATCACGCGCGTCCACAACCACGCGGCCGTGGAGAGCCCCGCCAACTTGTAGTTCTTGGCAAAACCCGCGACATCGGTCTGATAGATAGCCACAGCCGGGATGCCCAGTGCCTTAGCGGTCAGCGCGCCCGCACCGCCGAGCACAAATGGCGAAGCCAAGTGGACAACATCCGGCTTAAACTGCGTCAGCGCCGACGCCACCCGACGGTTCGGCACACCAATCGGTAGCGAATCAATCAACGGCACCATCACAGTGGGCACACGCTCAATGCGGTAGTCGCAGTAGAACTCTGCTTCTTCCTGCCAGTCCCGAGCACCCGGCGCAATCACCAGCGCCTCGTGCCCTTCACGGCGTAAGTGTTCCAACACCCGCAGCACGGAGTTTGTCACTCCATTGATGTTGGGCAAGAAGCTTTCAGCAATGATGGCAACGCGCATGGTGCTAGTTTTCCATCTCGTCGGAAAGCGAAAGTGACCCTTTGTTTACCTTTTGGGGATCTCTTTGTAAACGACGGGTTGCGCGCAACGACAACCACCACAACGGCGCGACGACGAGAAATGCAACCACAGCGATGCTGGTCGCCGGGAGAAGTGACAACGTCCATGTGCGTCCGGCGACGCGGACGACATTGGGATCAGTGCGGTCGTATTCGACGCGTACGCGCTGCCCCTCTTCCAGACCAACGGGATAGAGCAAACCAGTTGGTGGCGACTGAAAATCACCATTCTCGTCGACGAAATCAACCGTGGTGCGAAGGAGCTCGACCGAGCGCACATTGGCTACGGACTGCCCCATGCTCGACTCGATATTGCGGTCATTAATGAAGCAGCCAACCACCATGGCCAGGCACGACAGCAACAGGCAAATCATCACAAAGAGCAGTACCTGACGAAGGAAGCGCGGCCAATTGGCCAGGGCAGTTTTCCACTGCATGGCGGTCGCGACCTCCCTATTTTTCTGTCTCTGCTTGTTCCAGCTCTGATCGGATGCTGCCGGCCGGCTAGTTCTTGTCCAGCACCCCAATCTCCGCATTGTATGCCAGCTTGTGATGCAACTGCCGACGCGTCGCACGCGTGGTCGCTACCTCAATGACGCGAATGCCGTCGACGTCGGTATCCGGGTGCAGCTGCGCGAGCAGATCTGGGAGGCGGTCAACACGCACGTGCTCGACCCCGTAAGCCTGGCAGATGCCCTCAAAGTCCACGTCCTGTGGCGTGCCGAAGATGCGCTCAAAGCTTCCTCGCAGGGCCGGTCTGCCCGCCTCCAGCGTCTCGAAAATACCGCCACCGGCATCATTGGCCACCACGATGGTGAGGTTTTCCGGCCTCGGCTCCAGCGGCCCAATCGCCAGCGCTGCAGAGTCGTGCTGGAACGTCAGGTCACCCATGAGCGCAATCGTCCGCGGCGGGCGAATCTCGTCGGCATGCTCACGGTCGGACGCCAGCGCAATGCCAATCGCCGTCGCCACCGTGCCGTCGATACCCGCGGCACCTCGTCCCGCATACGTGTTCACACCCGGGAAAGGCAGGCCCGTGTACGACGCATCGCGCACCGGGTTCGACGCGCCCAACACCACATTGTCACCCGTGCGCAGGCTATCCGTCAGAGCCGCCGCCACATGAAATCCGGTCAACGGCTCCTCCGCTTCAATCGACTCGGTAAGCGTCTCTCGCACGGACTTCACCGCCAACTCGCTGGCGGCCTCACAGATTTTCGTCCACTGCGGGTCCTGCTCCCCCACGGTCTGCACATGCTTTACGACGGCCCTTGCGTTCGCCGTCACATCCGGGAACTCCACTCCAAAACCGTGGTTTTCCGCCTCCGAGACAACAGTCAGCTCGATATCCGGATTGGCCAGCAGCTTAGAGATCCCTCGGTGCAGCGTCGGCCTGCCGACCAACACAATCTGCTCCGGCGGAATCTGCGCAAAAGTGCCCGCCGCGAGCGGGTGCACCGGGTGCGCCGGCGCATACGCATTCGGCTCAGCGATGGTTGGCAAATCCTCCAGCGCCGGCAGATGCGGGGCATTCGAGCCCGCAATCACGAGTGTGCGGCGGCTGATGTCAATTGTGGCTGTGCTAGCCGTGTTGGCCGGGCTGGTGGTGGCCGGGCTGGTTGCGGTGGCGGCCGCGCCGACGACGTTGCTGTTGGTAGGCGCAATCGTGGTCCAGGGGCCGCCGTCGGCGCGGCCCTCGGGGATGTCGGCGACGGAGTCGTCGTCAGGCACGAGCGGTTCGACAAAACGGACGTTAAGGTGGCCGGCGCCGGATGCCATGGCGGCGACAACGCGATCAATGCGGGCGCGGATCTGCGCGGCGGTGGCCTTCGTGACCGGGGCGGTGCCGTCCAAATCGAACTCGACTACGGAGGCATCGGCGAACAGGCGGTCCTGGACGATGGTCTGGTTCGCGCCGGTGCCGCGATAGTGTGCGGGACGGTCGGCGGTCAGTGCCAGCAGCGGAATGCCCGACGCGGTGGCTTCCACCATGGCGGGCACGAGGTTCGCCACTGCTGTGCCGGACGTTGTAATTACCGGGGTCACCTTGCGGGTGCGCGAGGCCAGGCCGAGGGCGAGGAAGGCGGCGGAGCGTTCATCGATGCGTACATGGAGGCGAACCTTCGCCGCGTCGGCGGCCTGGACCAGAGCGCGGGCGAGCGGGGCGGACCGGGAGCCCGGGCACACCACGGCATCGACCATGCCGAGACGCAGCAGCTCATCGACGATGAGGCCCGCTACCACTGCGGATGGGGCCGCAGGGGCTTCGGGGGCTGCGGGGACTGCGGAGGTGCGGGACGTGGCGTCGGTTGTCGAGGCGTTGTCGTTCACCGAGGTGTCCGGGGTCTGGGAGGTGTCCTGGTTGTCGTTCACACTCAATAGGCTACTTGTCAGGTCGGATATCGGGCTCGTTGGGAGTTACTGACTAGGTTTAGGTCAGTTTGGGGTCATTTTTTAGGCTCAAAGTGTCATAAACGGGGTCAGTAACTTGGGGGCTCCGAGAGTTGGAGCAGGTGGAGAGCAGCTACAGGTGGGATTAGGCCGCCAGGTGCGCCGCTACAGGTGGGCGTACGCCGCGCGGAGGCGGTCAAACCACCAATCGCGGCGGGGACCCGGCGCAGCGAGCTCGGCCAGGCGGGAAGGATTGGGGGCAGGGTTGGTGACGGGCAAACGGCCATCGATAAGTGGACGGGGCTCGATGACATCCTCGATAAACAGCGAGGACGTAGCCAACCCTGCCGCGTTGGGCTCCGGCTGCAGCTCGGTAGCAGGCAGGGCCGCCGCCGTGAACAAACCGGCAGCCATGCCAACGCCGGTGTCCAAGGCACTGGCGACGGTCACCTTCATCTCCAGCTCCTCGGCCAACCGAAGCAAACGGCGTGGCCCGCCAAGAGGCGCGACCTTCATTACGCCCACGTCAGCAGCCTGTTCGCGCGCAACCAAATACGGATCCTCGGCCTTGCGGATCGACTCATCAGCAGCAATCGGGCAAAACTCCCCCACTGCGTCGCGGACCGCGCGGAGCTCGGCGACAGTCGCAACTGGTTGCTCCATGTACTCCAGCGGGCCCAACTCATGGGCGGCGCGGATAGCCTGCTCCACCGACCAGCCACGATTCGCATCCACCCGCACCACAGGTTCATAGCCATAGGCTTCGGCCACTGCGGTGCGGACGGCGGCTACGCGCTCGATGTCGTCGTTAAGCGATTGGCCCCTCTCTGCGACCTTGACCTTAAACGTGCGGCACCCGGGGTAGCGCCCCACGACCTCCGGCACCTGGTCGGGTGTGACGGCGGGGATGGTGGCGTTGACCTCGACAAACTCGCGTTTCGGGGTGGGCAGGCCGACGTATGCGCATTCGATGGCCGAGCGCAACCACGCGGCGGCCTCGGGTGCCTCGTACTCCAGGAAGGGCGCGAACTCTCCCCAGGTGACGGGGCCGTCGATGAGGAGTGCCTCGCGGGTGGTGACGCCACGGAATTTCACTGCCATGGGCAGGGCGACGACGTGGGCGCGGCCGAGGATGTCGTCGATTGGCGGAAGCTGGATGTTGGGCGCAGCGGACACAGACATACCCCTCATGCTAGAGACCTTTATGCTTGAGGCCATGACTGATACCGCGAAGTACTCGACCGATAACCCCTTCCGCCCCGAGCAGTGGAAGACGGTTGATGGTTTTGAGGATTTGACCGACATCACCTACCACCGTCACGTCGGCGAGGGCCGCGAGAACGGCATTGTGCGTATTGCGTTTGATCGCCCGGAGGTTCGTAACGCATTCCGTCCACATACCGTCGATGAGCTCTACCGCGCGCTTGACCACGCGCGCCGCACTCCGGATGTCGGCGTTGTGCTGCTGACCGGTAACGGCCCGAGCACCAAGGACGGTGGCTGGGCATTTTGTTCGGGTGGTGACCAGCGCATTCGCGGTCGTTCCGGCTACCAGTACGCAACGTCCCACGAGCATGACGACGCTACCGCGGACGCATCCACCATCGATACCGCGCGCGCCAAGGTCGAGGGAGGTCGCCTGCACATCCTGGAGGTGCAGCGCCTAATTCGCACTATGCCGAAGGTTGTCATTGCCGTGGTCAATGGCTGGGCCGCAGGTGGCGGACACTCCCTGCACGTCGTGTGTGACCTGACGCTGGCATCGCGCCAGGAGGCCCGCTTTAAGCAGACCGACGCTGACGTGGGATCTTTCGACGCCGGCTATGGCTCGGCTTACCTGGCGAAGCAGGTTGGCCAGAAGTTTGCCCGTGAGATTTTCTTCCTCGGCCGCTCCTACGACGCTGAGACCATGCACCGCATGGGCGCCGTCAACGAGGTCGCCGACCACGCTGAGCTGGAAGATGTCGCGGTCGAGTGGGGTCGCATGATCAACGGTAAGTCCCCGACGGCGCAGCGCATGCTGAAGTTCGCCTTCAACCTGACCGATGACGGCCTGATGGGTCAGCAGGTCTTCGCGGGTGAGGCTACTCGCCTGGCGTACATGACCGACGAGGCCGTCGAGGGCAAGGAAGCGTTCCTGGAAAAGCGCGACCCGAACTGGGACGAGTTCCCGTTCTACTACTAGGCCTGTTGGGACACTGCTAGGGCTGGCTTAGTGGCGCGAGCCCCAGCCCTACCCCACCTACTGAACCTTCGTAACCTCAAAACGCTGCTCTGGGTTGACGTAGGCCTCCTGCGCGCGCACGAGCTCCAGCTCGCCAGAGCCGGACTCGTGCGTGACCTTCAGCAGCTCAAAGATACTGGCCGCTGTGTTGCCCAGCGCGACCGAAAGGTCACCGTCAATACCGCGACCGCGCAGCAGGTTGCCTGCAAACAGCGCAGCCGCGACATCGCCGGAACCGTTGCGCTTCAGCGGCAGGTACGGTGTCGCCACCAGCCATGCACCCGAGCCATTGATGGCGAGCATCTCAATCTCGCCCTCCTTGCGCTCCGGTCGCAGCACGCTGGTGACCAGCACGGCCTCCGGCCCCATCTCACGAGCAGCATGGGCTGCCGCAATGGTGGACTCCAGGTCGCTGACCTCGCGGCCTGTCAGGTATCCCAGCTCGAACTGGTTTGGCGTAATCACGTCTGCCACCGGCACGACCTTGTCGCGCAGCAGCGGCGGAATGTCATCCGACACGTGGCAGCCACTCTTGGCATTTCCCATCACCGGGTCACAGGAGTAAATGGCCTTCGGGTTGCGCTGCTTGGCCAGCGCCACGGCCTCGATGATGACATCCGCAATATCGCTACCGCCCTGGTAGCCGGAGATGATCGCGTCGACGTCGTCAAGCTTGCCCAGCTCATCGATACCCTTGATGACCTCGCGCACATCCGTGGCCGGAATCATCGGGCCGCGCCACTGGCCGTAGCCGGTGTGGTTGGAGAAATCGACGGTGTGGACCGGCCACACTTCAAAACCTGCGCGCTGCAGCGGGAAGACCGCAGCGGAGTTGCCCACGTGGCCATAGCTCACATGCGACTGGATGGACAGGATCGAGGGCACGTGGTTGAACTCCGCGACAGCTTCAGCTGCCTTTTCGGTAGGGGCCTGGTTTTCGCTCATACCATCTATATTGCAACGAATGTGCGAAAAACCCATATTCCCTAGTAGGCGCTGGGGCGACGTCGGCTGGCTTTGAGCTCGGAGCGGCGTTGCTTCTGCGCTTTACGACGGGCAACCGAGGCCCGACTCGGTCGAGTCCGCCGGCGCCTCGGAGGCGGTGGCTGCACGGCTTCCCGGATGAGATCGGCCAGGCGACGCCGGGCTTCCGCACGGTTGCGTACCTGGGCGCGCTGCGTGGTGACGGACACGGTGAGTGTCGTGCCATCGAGTCGGTGGCTGAGGTTCTGGAGAGCGCGGCGGCGGTGGACGTCGGAAAGCACGCTGAGCTCGGCGATATCCACCGATAGCTGCACCTTGGAGTCGGTGGTGTTAACGCCCTGACCGCCCGGCCCACCGGAGCGCGCGAAGCGTTCGGTGAGCTCCGCCGCGGGGATGACGAGGCCCTTTGGGATGCCAGGACCTGGTGGGATGTTCAGGGGTTTCATGGTGACCAGTGTAGTCAGGGCGCGTTTGTAATCGGGGCGCGTTTTCTCATTCGCCTGTTTCAGACCAAATGCTCGCCTAAGCTGGCGAATAACATTTATCAACTTATAAAAACAGCAAGAAAAGGCAGGATTGAGGCACCATGGCCACTTCTGATTCCCCGTCCATTTTCATCTCCGGCGGCGCACAGGGCATTGGCCGCGCGGTGGCCGAGAAGTTCCTGGCCGCAGGCTGGACCGTAGGTGTCTACGACATCAACGAGGATGCCCTGGCAAAACTCAAGGCTGAGCGCCCGGAGATAGTCGTCGGCAAGCTGGACGTGACGGACTTTAAGCAGTGGGAGGACGCGCTTGCGGACTTCACCTCCCACACCGGCGGCAAGCTGACGGTACTGGACAACAACGCGGGCATCATCGGCGATGGCGATATCACCGACCAGTCGCCGGAGATTATTCGCGCGCAGGTGGACATCAACTGCACCGGCCTGACGCTGGGCGCGAAGGCGGCGCACCCGTACTTGAAGCGCACCAAGGGATCGCACCTGGTCAACATGGGTTCGGCTTCGGGCATCTACGGCCAGCCGCACATCGCGCCGTACTCTGCGTCGAAGTTTTATGTCTCTGGTCTGACGCAGGCTCTGGACCTGGAATGGCGCAAGGACAAGATTCGCGCTGTCGCCATCATGCCGCTCTGGGCGAAGACCAAGCTGGCGGACGTTTCTGCTGGTTCCACCCGTCGTCTTGGCGTGCGTATCACGCCGGACCAGGTCGCTGATGCTGTGTGGAAGGCAACGCACCCGCAGAACTTCATTGAGCGCCAGCGTCACTTCTACTCGGTCTCGGCAGCGGACTTTATCCTGCGTTACCTGGGCAAGATTGGTCCGCAGTTCCTGTCCCGCCCGGTTAACGCAATCATCGCGGGTTAGCAGGCAAAATAGACTTATGCTCTTCGATCAACTCCCGCGCGACGATGCCCTCATCACGCCGGGAGTTGTTCATTTGCCGGGATGGCTTCCATTGGAGCGGCAATCGGGCATCATCACGCAACTCCGCGACATCGCCCGCGACGTTGCAGGCACTCCCCTGGCCATGACTCGCCCGCAGCTCAAAAGTGGTCAGATGCAGGTCTTTATGCTGCATCTCGGCCGCATGTGGGCCACGAATCCGTACCGCTACGTCACGCATGCAGGTGGCGTTCGCGTCCCGCCCGTGCCTGACAATCTGCTGCAGCTCGCCACCGAAGCACTTCGTGCCGCCGCGCTTTACGACGAATCCCTCAACCAGTGGCCCTCCACTTTTCGGCCCGACATGGCGTTGGTCAACTACTATCCGCCGGGGGCCACCATGGGGATGCACCAGGATCGCAACGAAAACTCCCCTGCGCCAATTGTGTCGCTCTCTATCGGCGACGAGGCTCTATTCCGCATTGGCGGCACGGAGAACCGCAATAAGCCCTGGGATGATGTGACTCTCGCCAGCGGAGATGTGATCGTGTTTGGTGGGCCGAAGCGGCTTGCGTTTCATGGTGTGCCCAAAACTCGTCCGGGTACTTTGCCGGAGGGGTGCGGACTTAAAGAGGGCCGCATCAACATCACTTTTCGGCAAGTGGAAGGGTGACGCTTAGAAACCGCATAGCCACCGACCGCTAGCCTAGAGACCATGCAGCGCACAACTGTCTCTACACTCGCGCAGCCTGCCACCACGCAGACTCCTGCCCCACTCGACTGGCACAGCCGGGTGCGTTACTTCGTCGGCTCATTCCCAGCTGCCGATCTCGCTATTGCGGCTGCTTTCCTGCTGTGCTGCTGGTTGAGCATGACGCCGCTACTTACTTATGGCCCGAGCTTCACATATGTCACCAATGTGGTTCTGTCCGCGATGATTGCCGGAGCCGCAGCGTTTCGTCGTAAAGCAGTGCGCGCATCGTTTGTGATTACATACAGCGCCCTAGCGGGTCTCGCCTTGCTGGTGTGGCTATCCCCTGTAAACCTTGGGCTCGACCCTATTATTGTTGCTGCCCCACTATCACTATGGGCTGTGACCAGGTGGGAACCGAATCGCACCTGGGGCATCGTTGGGCTGTTTTTAGGGTTGATTGGCAGCTTCCTCAATCCGGCAGTTCCTGCCTTCGGCTTTACCCCGGAGCGACTATTGGTCTTCGGCCTGCCGGCGGTGCTCATTACGGCGAGCGCGTACGCAGTGCCCCTGTGGCTGCGCATCAACGCCGAGGAACACGCCGCGGAGTTAGAGAACGTCGTGGCGCTCAACAAGCTGGAGTTATCCAGGGAGCTTCACGACGTCGTGGGGCACGGATTGACCTCTATTAAGGTTCAGGCCCAAACAGCGTTGTACCTGGCGGAGATAGATGACTCACGAGCGGAACGCGCTGCTGAAAAGACCACGCTGGAAGGTATTGCCCAGACCGCAGAACAATCGTTGCGAGATGTGCATGCGCTTGTCGATGCGCTACGTGATGGCGGCGAGAGTAGCGCTGACCCGAATGAGATTCCGCGTCTGGTTGCGGCAGTTTGTCCGCCGGGTCGCGATGTTTCGGTGACTCTGCCGGAGTCTTATGGAGACCTGGCGGATTGGCCACTCGCGAAGCGTTTGACTTTGGTGCGGGCAGTGACGGAGTTGGCCGCGAATATGGCCAAGCACTCATCGGGCGCTGGTCAGCTGGCACTGGTAATCGATCCACCTGCCGATGCTGATGACAGCCCGGCGCGGGTACATTTGGTGACCGCAAATCGGGCTGCGAGCGATACTTTGGAACCCAGGAAGCGAGCTGGCGCTGGCCTGATTGGTCTGGATGAACGCGTGGCTCAGCTCGGTGGCGAGATGACTTATGGTGAAAACGACGGCATGTTCCGCGTCAGTATTCGGCTGTAAGCGGTTCGACCGAAGCAGGGCTGGTGGCCGAAACTGTCGAGAAAGACGAGCAATGGGTGTAATTCGAGTATTAGTGGCTGAAGATCAGGCTCTGATTCGGCAGTCTTTCGCGCAGCTTATTGATGCCCACCCGCAGATGAAAGTCATTGGTGCCGTGGGCGATGGCGCCGAGGCTGTGCGTCGTGCCTCCGGAGCGGATGTGGTCGTCATGGACATTCGAATGCCCGTGATGGACGGTATCGAGGCCACACGGCAGATTGTGCGAGGCGTGCCGTCCGGAGGTGCGGCTCGCGCTTCCACTCCAAAAGTCTTGGTACTGACCACTTTCCGCGAAGAAGACCTGGTGCTCGGCGCTTTAGAAGCTGGGGCCGCAGGCTTTTTGCTCAAAGACTCCAATCCCCGCGAGCTGCTTTCGGCCATTATGCGCATCCATCGTGGTGAAGGTGTCATCGACCCGAAGGTGACGCCGATGGTGTTGCGGCATGTTTCGCCGCGCGCATCTCACTCTGAACAGCCAGCGAGGGAGTCCTCGGCCAGTGGCTCTAGCTCAGATACCACCCACGCAGCGCCCCAGTTCACACCCCGCGAACAGGAGATTTTGAACCTCGTCTGCCAAGGGCTTTCCAATGACGAAATTGCTCGCAGGTTAGTTGTCGCCACGACAACAGTGAAAACCCATGTGAAATCCCTGTTAACCAAGACGGGCTCACGCAGTCGCGTGGATCTTGTCATTTGGGCTGCGAAAAACGGCCTGCTGTAGCTTCTCCTCGCTGGTGCCGTCCGCCTCGCTATCGCCTCCTCCCTAGGGAGGATATTTCCGCTGCCTCATCCTCGGGGAGGGCGCGAACCGTGCCAAGCACTCCTATTACTTAAGGCATGAACGCACCAACCCCTACCTCAGGCCCTTCCGCAGATACCGCCGCTCCCCTCCTTCAGCTGCGCGGCATCACTGTCTCCTACGGCAAGACCGAACCTGTCCTGAACGGCCTCGATATGAGCGTCCGAGCCGGCGAGGTCTACGGACTATTGGGACTCAACGGCGCAGGTAAATCCACGTTGATGAGCACTGTGCTTGGCCTTGTTCCCTACTTCGGTGAAATCAGCATCGCGGGACACCCGTGGTCAATTGAAGACCTGGACCGCATCGGCGCCTCCGTCAATGGCCCGGCGTTCTACCCTCAGCTCTCGGCCACCGACAACCTCAAAGTGCACGCACATCTGACCGGCACGGACAAAAGCCGTATCGCCGAGGTCCTCGACATGGTGGGCCTGCACTCGGGCAGCAAGCGCGCCCGTGCATTCTCCACCGGCATGAAGGTTCGTCTCTCGCTAGCGATGGCGCTGCTCACCGACCCCGACATTGTGCTTCTCGACGAGCCCACCAACGGCCTCGACCCCGAAGCTATCGTGGGCCTGCGCACCTTGTTGCGAAATCTTGCCGCTAGTGGCAAGGCCGTCGTGGTGTCCTCCCATCAACTCGGAGAGGTCGAGAAGAGCGTTGACCACCTTGGCGTCCTTGCTGGTGGCCGACTGGTCTACGAAGGCCCGCTGGCTGACTTTGCGGCTGCTGGTCAATCCCTCGAGCAGGCTTTCTTCACCGCAGTAGGTGTTACCCGATGAGCACTCAACCGCACACGCGCCCCCTGAACACCCGCACTGTTCCTACTCGCCGCTACTTCCGCGCCGAGCTACTGCGGGCGAAGTGGTCACTCACCATGTTTCTTCCCATCATCATGGTGGCAATCGCTCTGGTCAGCATGGTCTTTTCTAGAGGCGTTGACGCCACCGCCATGGCGAGCGCCCACATCTACTCGCTTATCCTGCTTCCTCCCCTGGCTGCTATTACGTCCGTCATCGGCCAAAACCGTGAAGAAAAACTCCGCCAAGGCGGCCTAATCTGGCGCAATATCTCGGGCACTCGAGTGCTCCTTGCCCGCGCAGCCACTGTCATTGCCTCCGCGGCCCTCGGTCACGCATTGATGGCTGCACTCCTTGCCCGGAGCGTGAGCACCGCATTGCAATTCACGCTCTTTAGCACGTTGTCATTCTTCGTCTTCGGGGCATTCGGCCTTGCCCTATGGCGCCTTGTGCCACGCGCAGCTCTCTTCCTCGCTCCGCTCGCTTCCATCGCTTGGGCCATCGCAGGAACACTGGACGCCATGAGCCCAAACTGGAAAGTTCTCCCGTGGACCTGGGCAATCCGCCCAACGTTACCTATCCACGGAGTGCAGGCTAATTCCATCTCGGCTCCCGCCGACAGCGAGATCTGGAACATCGCCATCCTGCCGCCCGCGTTGCTGCATTTACTCCTCGGGCTAGGTCTATTTGCCATCGCATTGCTTGCGCACGGAAAATCTCTCAGCTTGCCGACGGGCCGGGAACGCAGCACTTCGTCGTTAAGCCATGGCATGAGCGCGACCCTTCCCTGGCGCACCTGGTGGAGCCTCGCAGCGCTGATGCTTGCCGGCCTTGCGGTCGTGCGTGTGGTGTGGAACCCGGAGTATGCGCTGGGGCTGCTGAGTTTCGTCTGCGTGCCGACGGCTGCAACCGTGGTCGCCATCATGACGTGGACCTCGCAAGCTGATGCCTGGCCAGCACTGATGTATCGGCGTGCGCGACGGAGCATCACACTCCGTCTGTTTGCCTTGGATATGGCGTTTCTCGTGCCGGTGCTCGTGGTTGCGGTGATTATCAGTGGCGCAGGCGGCGAGACCAATAGCCAGACCGGCATTAACCCCTGGCCGTACCAGGCGGTCATCGCGCCTCTTGTGGCCGCGATGATTGTGGCCATGACCGGCTTGATTGCGCGTCGCAGTGTGGCGGCGGCAATCTTTGTCTCGGTCGCGCTCGGCGGTTGGGCGGTGATGGTTGGCGGTGATGTCCTCAGCGCTTCCCCACTGTGGTGGACCTCGGAATGGGGATGGACCTGGGTGGTACGTGATTACCCCAAGCGGTGGCCGTTGATGGTTCTCGTGTCCGCCATTGTGATGGCGGCGTTCGTGGCTTGGGCTCGGGCGACATCACTGAAGGCAATCCGGTCCCAAGACTGACAGCAGAGCTGACTGCAGTCACGCGCCAGCCCACCTACTCCTCGATAGCTTCGCGGACCTCTTCGACACTGAGGTTCGAGTCTTCAATCTCCTCGCGGGCCTCCTTGTTCCGGCCACGGCGGACCAGACGGAAGATGCGCTTGCGGCGGGAAGTCTCTTCACTGATGCGCTCGCGGCCGCGCAACCAAGCAACAAGCATGACAGTAATGAGCAGCAGCCCGATGTAGCCCAGGATTGGGTAGACCCAACCAATCAGGTTCTGGAAGCCCATGAAGCTCAAGGCGAAACCGAGCAAGACCAGCGCGACGTAGACAATCTTGAATTTTTCCGGGTGATTTGCGGTGACGCGACGCCCCAGTGCGTAGAACATGCCAAGTGCCGTGTTGAAGATCATGCCAAGGATTACCACGGCCATGGCCTGGCCCAGCCATGGGTGCAGACGATTAATGACGGTGAGCATTGGCACGGCATCGGTGGCGACGGTACCAACAGTGTGGAACAGCGTGATGGTGGTGATCAGCAGCATCGCGGAGTAGATCAAACCACCGGTAAACCCACCGGCTCCAGCGGCGCGGGGATTGAACAGGCTACCGCCAATAACAATCGCCATGGAAACCGCAACCATCAGGTTAAAACCGACATAGTTCACTGCGGCGACAACCCAGTTCGGCAGGGTGGTCGGGACTTCCGCAACGGCAGCTGCCTGCTCCGAGGCTGGGGTGGCATCGGTGAACGCCAGCGTGTAAACACTGGCCAGCAGGATAAAGCCGACAATGAACGGCGTGATGGAACCGATCACGGTGGTCACGCGGTCCACATCGAGGAAACCGGCTGCAATGGTCACCAGCACCATGATTACGGCACCGATCCACACGGGGATGCCCCACTGCTGCTCCATGTTGGCACCGGCACCGGCGAACATGACGAACCCTGTGGCGAAGAGCGTGATAATCACGCCAATGTCCAGTACTCGCGAGAAGATGGGGTGCGATACGCGTCGGAAAACTTCGCCGTGCTCGCTGGCCTGAAAGTAGCTTCCCAGCTGCAAAATGATCATCGCCATCAGGCTCATGATCACCGCTGAGAGAACGGCACCCCAGACACCATTGATGCCAAAGGCGACGAAGTATTGCATGATTTCCTGACCCGTCGCAAAGCCCGCGCCGACGACCACGCCGACGAAGGCAAATGCAACGCGCAGTACTTGCTTCACCACAAGGGTTCACTCCTATTCGACTATCTGATTGATATAACCACCTTACTTTTCTCAGTGAGTTTTACTAATCGCGACTGACCGTTCTAAAAAGCTTCGCCTTTAAATTCCGCAGGCCACTCCGGTCGAATGCACTGGGCAATAGCCGTTCGGATTCTTAAACAAGTACTGCTGATGTTCATCCTCGGCTCGGTAGTACTTCCCTGCCGGAGTCTCCGACAGTGGCATAATCTCCGTGGTGATGGGACCCAGGCCAGCGTCGGCAAGCTTCGGCGCGTAGGCATCGGCGATCTCTTGTGCCCGGCGCGCCTGCTCGGGCGACGTCGTGTAGATCGCGGAACGGTACTGCGTGCCGACGTCATTGCCCTGCCGGTAGCCCTGCGTGGGATCATGGGCCTCGAAGGCCTTGGCAATCAGCTGATCGAAGCTAATCTGCTCCGGGTCGTAGACGACCTCCACAATCTCGGTGTGATTTGTGCGCCCAGTGCAGGACTCGCGGTAGGTGGGATTCGGTGTCACGCCACCGGCGAACCCGACCGATGTGCTGAGCACGCCCGGTGTTTCCCAAAACAGCTTCTCAGCACCCCAGTAACAGCCGATACCGATGTAGACGACCTCCTGGCCATCCTCCCATGGGCCGGTGATCGGCGTGCCGAGCACCGCATGCGGCTTCGGATTTTCCAACACCGGGTGCGAGCCGCCCTTGAGCGCCTCATCTTCCGGCACCAGCTCCGCTGACCTACCAAAAATCCAACCCATTTTCGATGCCTTTCTATCTATGACTGTCTTTGGTCTGCGCAACGCGCCCGAGGCCACGATTGTTCCGACCTTGTCACCAGAAACTATGGCACAACACGGGCTATGGTTTGGATTGTGCGTACGCTCAGCCTGCTTTCCGTCAATCCCCACAACCCGACCGCCATCCTGCCCGACCTCCGCGCCGCGCTGGACGGCGAGGTCTCTTTGCTTCCCGTTCCGCTTCACGACGGCACGCGCGCCTCAATCTTGCGGAACTCGCAACGCGCAGGTGAGCCGATTGATGAGTCCATCGCACTTGTTGTCGGCACTTCCGGTTCCACCGGCACTCCCAAGGGTGCACAGCTGACGGTGGATAACTTGGTCTCCTCTGCTACTGCTACACATCAGTGGCTCGGCGGTAAAGGACAGTGGCTGCTGGCGATGCCGGCCTACCATATCGCTGGCCTGCAGGTTCTCATTCGTTCGCTGCTCGCGGGCACGGATCCGGTGTGTGTGGATGTGACCGACGGTTTTGATGTGGCCGCATTCGCCGACGGCGCCGAGGCCCTCACGAGCGACCGCGCCTACACCTCGCTGGCTCCGATGCAGCTGGCGAAGGCCATGGAAGAACCCTTTGGCGTGGCAGCCCTGCGCCTCTTCGACGCCATCCTCGTCGGCGGCGCGGCCTTGAATCCGCAGGTGGCAGCACGGGCCGAAGAGCTGGGTATCAATGTCGTGACCACCTATGGTTCCTCCGAGACAGCCGGCGGCTGCGTCTATGACGGACAGCCCATCGAGGGTGCACAGGTTGCCATCGAAAATGGTCGCGTTTGGCTGGGCGGACCGATGATTGCACACGGTTACCGCAATGCGCCCGGTCACGAGGCTTTCCATAAACCAGGTTGGTTCGCCACCTCCGATGCGGGCGAGATCCGCGATGGCCGACTAGTCATTACGGGACGCCTGGACACCATCATCGACTCCGGCGGGTTGAAGCTGCATCCCGAAGTCCTCGAACGTGAACTGCTCGCCATCGATGGAGTTACGGGAGCCTGCGTGGTCGGCGTGCCACACCCACGGCTCGGCCACGCTATCGTCGCAGCGTATGAAGGCACCGCTGAGCTCGGCGATGTCATGGACGGGCTCGGGGATGCTGAAGATGCCGGGCGAATCAATCACTGGATGATTCCCAAGGACCTGCGTCGTGTGGAGGCTCTGCCACTGATTGGGCCGGGCAAGGTCGACCGGAAGAAGGTCGCGGCGCTCTTTTAATCTTTTGCCTTCCAGCCTTTAAGCCACTAGAACACGCATTAGTTCAAGGCATTTGGTGTCACGTCCTATTATTAATTCATGTCTGAAGCACCAAAGAGTCCTGCAACGGCGTCGTTAAGCGATTGGCTGGAAGGCGCGCGCCCCCATACCTGGGCGAATGCGTTTGCGCCGGTCATCGTCGGTGTCGGAGCGGCATCGACGCACGCGCCGATTATCTGGGGACGTGCGGTGCTCGCGCTGGTTGTCGCGTGGGCGTTGATTGTGGGTGTGAACTTCGCCAACGACTACTCCGATGGCATCCGCGGCACTGACGATGACCGCTCCGGCCCGCTGCGCCTGACGGGTTCTGGTCTGGTGGAGCCGAAGGTTGTGAAGTATGCGGCGTTCGGCTCCTTTGGCGTCGCAGGTATTGCCGGTGTGACGCTGTCCCTGATGAGCGCGTGGTGGCTCATTCTGGTCGGCGCGCTGTGCATCACGGCTGCGTGGTTCTACACCGGCGGTAAAAATCCCTACGGTTATCGCGGACTTGGCGAGGTCTCGGTCTTCGTCTTCTTCGGTCTCGTCGCGGTGCTCGGCACGGAGTTCACCCAGACCGGCTCGCTGTCCTGGGTCGGCCTGGCCTGCGCAATTGGTATCGGTTCGGTGTCTTCTGCCGTGAACCTGGCGAACAACTTGCGCGACATTCCCACCGACGCCGCCACCGGCAAGATCACCCTGGCAGTTCGCCTGGGCGACTTCCGCACCCGCATCGTCTGGCAGATTCTTTCCCTCATGCCCGCTCTAGCCAGCATCTTTATCGCTTTCTGGCGCCCATGGGCGCTGGTGGGTCTGCTCATCGTGCCGCTGTGGGTGAAGGCCTCCGAGCCAATCCGCACGTATAAGAAGGGCAAGGAACTCATCCCGGTACTGGGGCTTACCGGCAAGATGATGCTTGCCTGGTCCGTCATCACGGCACTCGCACTCGCGCTCAGCTAGGGGGCACCGATGGACTTTCGCACACTGACGCACAAGGCGCTTGACGACGCTCAGGAGGCCGCAACCAGAGTTGGTGACACAGCAGCCACGGCTCCAGCTTTCGCCCGCAGCGCTGCTCTGCGTTTGACTAAATCGGGACGCCGCCGACTGGCGCTGGAGCATGGCGCGCTGCATTCACAGACCCGTGAACCGGGCCTGACCGACCTCACGTCAACCGGCGTGGTGCATATCAAGACTGAGCCGGTCACAGCCGAGATCGCGGCCAAGGATGACGAGCGGAAGGCCAGCGACAAACCGGATGCTGTCACCACCGACATTCCGGTGCACTGGTACGAGGTTGAGCCTAGCGAACCCGCCAAAGAACCCGTGACCATCGTCTTCGTCCACGGCTTCACCCTGGCTGGTGAGTCCTGGTACCGGCAGTTCAACGCGCTACGCAAGTCGCACCCAGAAGCACGCCTGTTGACTATGGATCTGCGCGGCCACGGCCAGACCGGAGCGGTTCCGGCCTCACTCTGCACGGTCGAAGGTGCTGCGGCCGATGCGCTGGCCGTGATCGCGGAGCGTGCCGCGACCGGAAAACTCATCGTGGTTGGGCATTCGCTAGGCGGTTTGATTGCACTGCACATGGTGCGGGCTGCCGAGGAAAGCATTCGCCGTCGGATAGCAGGCGTGGTGTTGATTTCCACGTCTATCGACAAGCTGGCCGCCCAGGGTGTGCCGCAGATTCTGGCGTCCCCGGTGGCGGATGCGGCGCGCAATGCAATTGAGTCCTCGCCGAAGGAGATTCGCAAGTTCCGCGAGGCAATCGCGTCACTGATGGCGCCGTCGTTGGCGGTGGCGGTGTTCGCTCGACGCACAGACTACGAGATCATCGAGTTCCACGCGGCCATGATTAATGAAACACCGCTGGAAACTTTCGTGGGATATCTCGACGACCTGCAGGATCACGACGAGTTCGCAGCCGGGCCTTACTTGGAGGGCTTGCCAGGAGCGGTACTGGCGGGCACGAAGGACGATGTCACTCCGCGCAAGCAAGCAGACCTAATTATGGAAAAGTGGCCGGACGCCGAACTGGTTGAAGTCGACGGGGCCGGCCACATGTTGCCGCTCGAGGCTCCGGAAGCGGTGAACCGGGCAATCGAGCGGGTGCTGGAGAAGGTGCGCTAGTTTTCCTCGCGGTCCTTAATCTGCTGCGCAATGTATTCCTTGTGCGCGCGGCGGTTCTCCGACCACACTGCAACCGACTCATTGGCCTGGACACGCAGCCTCGGAAACACAAAAACCGACAACGGCATCGCAATAATCAACGCAAACACAGCCGTAATTGCGGCCGGAATCCGCACGTTCACGAAGTAAATGATGGCGAGCAGGATGAAGAACAGCACCAGGAACAGCAGCAGACGCGCAAGGCCGTACCAGAACAGTCCCTTCATGGCATTGCCGCGACCAGCATTCTTGGTCACCGGAGCTGCCGGAGTCGAAGCCGGAGCTTGAGTCGACTCCACTTCAGCCTCAGAAGCCAACTTGTCCTGCTCTGCTGGATTGGTCATTAAACCCTCACCTCTACGTGTTACGCCTGTACTGCGCCCCGGGCGTTGTTAGCGTCCATGGCTGTTCGTGTCCAACGTTCCTTTGTACCCTAACGGACTCTGTACGCCGTACCGCATGCAGTGCGATACCCCTCGTGGGCACTACTGGACTCGTTGCGTATTCTAGTCGGTAAATCCAGGAGGTTAGCTATTACATGGGTCGGCTCATTCTGCTGCTGTTCATCATCCTTGTCGTAGTCATGCTGTGGAAGGCATTTGGTCCCGGCAGTCGCGGCAACGGCATGCGACGTATTTCCGCTCCGCAACCGGAACCCCGTCCGCTCGCTCCCGACGATGATCCAGAGTTCCTCTGGAAGCTCAAGAAGGCCGAATTCGATCGCCGCAAGCGTGAGCAGGAGCTACAGGAGCGGCGCGAACGGGAGCAGGACGACAACCCCGATAATCCCGGCGAAACTGACTAAACGTCCTTGCCACGCAGCAACAACTGCTGCAGATATTCCCCGTAGCCACTGGCGCTGAGGGCGTCGGCACGCGCACTAAGCGCAGCATCGTCAATGAATCCCATACGCCACGCCACCTCTTCCGGCGAGCCAATCTTTAGCCCCTGCCGCTGCTCAATCGTGCGCACGAAATCACCCGCGGCCATCAGATTGTCCACCGTGCCGGTATCCAGCCACGCCGTTCCGCGCGGCAGCACCTCTACCTGCAGTTTTCCGCGCTCCAAGTAGGCGCGGTTAACATCCGTGATTTCCA
Source organism: Corynebacterium sp. 5QC2CO (assembly GCF_024580435.1). Lineage (NCBI taxonomy): Bacteria > Bacillati > Actinomycetota > Actinomycetes > Mycobacteriales > Corynebacteriaceae > Corynebacterium > Corynebacterium sp. 5QC2CO. The sequence continues at coordinate 39,248 of NZ_JANIKI010000004.1, forward strand.
ATTCGCCGCGTGACGACGGTTGCAGCGAGCGAGCTATCTCAACAACCTCGGCATCATAGAAGTACAAACCAGGCACCGCGAAATGGCTGCGTGGTTTCTTCGGTTTCTCCTGGATCGCCACGGCTTTGCCGCTTTGGTCGAAGTCCACGACTCCATAGGCCGTGGGATCTGCGACCCAGTAGGCGAAGATCGCTCCGCCATCGACGTCATGGAAGCGGCGCAGCTGCGTGCCCAAGCCAGCACCGTAAAAGATGTTGTCGCCGAGGATGAGCGCAACAGAGTCATCACCGATGTGGTCCGCACCGATGATGAACGCTTCAGCGAGACCACGGGGCTCGTCTTGGGTGGCAAAGGTGAGGTTGAGGCCCCACTGCGAGCCGTCGCCAAGTAGACGCTCAAACTGCGGGGCATCATGTGGCGTGGTGATGACAAGGATGTCCTTAATCCCCGCTAGCATCAGCGTGCTCAGCGGGTAGTAGATCATCGGCTTGTCATAGACGGGAACCAGCTGCTTGCTTACACCAAGTGTGATGGGAAACAGCCGAGAGCCCGTGCCACCTGCGAGGATGATGCCCTTCATAGTGCTCGCGCCTTTCTGCCCTACTGTCCGGCCGTTTCGTTGGCGATGGCCCACTCATCGCGAGCCATGTTCTCAAGGTCCTTGCAGTCAAACTCGCTGGGGAGCTTATTGCCCTGCGCCTCGAGCTGCTCGATCGTCGGAGCCTTCTGATCGCGCTCGGAGAGAATCATGTCCGCTTCGGTGAGACCACCCTTGGCCAGCAGCGCGGCCAGGTCAATTCCGAGAGTCGGGTCCTGGATGCTGACAGCGCGTTCAGCCTCCGGGTTGTAACCGGTGGAAGTGAGGTAGGTGAGCACGGAGTCGTCGGCAAGCGAAACGAAGCCATGTCCGATGCCGTTGGGCAGATAGACCACGCGGCGCGTCGTGCTGTCGAGTTCGAAGACCTCAACCTTGCCAAATGTGTCGGAGCCGCGACGCAGGTCAACCGCAATGTCGAGGATGTGGCCCGCGGGACAGGTAACCAGCTTCGCCTGGCCGGGATGACCATCCAGCGCGGTGCTGACGTCGGCGAAGTGGAGACCGCGGACAACGCCCGCGGCGGAAACACTCATGTTGGCCTGCTCTGGGAAGAACGGGTAGCCCGTGGCCTCGGCAAATGCGTCGAGGCGATACCACTCGTGGAAACTACCGCGGCTGTCGCCGTGGATGACCGGCTCGAAGGTGAAAACGCCGTCGATGGAAGTGGGCTGGAATGTGCTCTTAGGGCTCATGGGTAACAAGTGTAGACGCGAGGGACGGGTTCGGGCTGGTGGTGGGTTGGGTGTGGGCTGGGTAGTCGCCGAGCCGAAATTAGCGTTTAACGGCATTCATGCGGGGGTTGTTGCCCTAAGGTCTCGGTTTGTGTGCCCTTTTAAGTGAATCCACACTTCTTGACCTGGGAGTTTCTAATCTGAAGCCCACACAAATCGAGACCTTAGGAAAAAATGGCCCGAATTTGAGGCTTATTCGTTAATCCTGAATACGACAACAACATTTAACACCATTCACAAGGGGTGTTTTGACGCAGACTCGCATGTTTGGTGGGCTTCAGATTAGAAACTCCCAGGTCAGATTCACCCAAAAGCCCGAAAATGCCACCAAACATGCGAGTCTGGGTATTTTGGGCCTGTTTTGAGGCCTTTACCTGGTGCGCATGGGAACTATATTGCAGGCGTGGCTGAAGTGACGCATCGGGCGTACCAAGTAACCGGGGTGCACCAAGTAACCGGGGTGCTGGCTAGACAGAGCCCAACCAACCCAACCAACCCAAACCAGCCCAATCAGAACTACAACTCCTGCTCGCGCTCCGCGTAGCCAGCCTCAGCGGCATCATAGGCCGCAGCCCACCAGGACTCGTTGTCGCGATACCAGTCGATGGTCTCGGCAAGGCCCGCGGAAAAGTCTTGGTAGCGCGGCTGCCAGCCAAGGGTACGGATGGATGCGGGATCAATCGCATAACGACGGTCATGCCCCGGGCGGTCAGTGACATGAACGAAGTCGGACCGCGCACGTCCGAAGCCCTCCAGGATGTCTCCGACCACGTCGAGGTTGGAACGCTCGCCATCGGCACCGATCAGGTAGGTCTCCCCCACCTCGCCGGAATCCAAGATTGCCCAGACCGCATCGTTGTGGTCATCGACGTGAATCCAGTCCCGAACATTCTCGCCAGTGCCATACACGCGAGGGCTACGACCGCGCAGCAGACCACAAATCTGGCGGGGAATCAGCTTCTCCGGATGCTGCCTAGGCCCGTAGTTGTTCGAGCAGTTACTAATCGTCGCAGCCAGCCCAAAACTACGCACCCACGCCCGGACGAAGTGGTCCGCTGAAGCCTTGGAGGCCGAGTAGGGGCTGGAGGGTTTGTACGCGGTGGCCGTCGTAAAGCGTGCTGGATCGTCGAGAGCGAGATCGCCGAAGACCTCGTCTGTAGAGATGTGGTGAAAGCGAACATCGTGGGTGGCGCAGGCCTTCGCCAGATTCACGGTGCCCATGACATTGGTGGTGACGAAGGGGTCGGCATCCACCAGCGAGTTGTCGTTATGGCTCTCTGCGGCGAAGTGGACGACGGCATCGAAGCCGGGAACGAGGCGATCGATCAGCTCAGCGTCGCGGACATCGCCGCGGATGATCTCACAGTCCGCTCCTTCCAAGCTCGCAGGGTTCGCGGCATAGGTGAAAGCGTCAAGCACCGTGACATTCACATCCGACCGCGTGGCCAGAGTACGGAGAACGAAGTTGGAACCAATAAAGCCGGCACCACCGGTGACGAGAACACGCATGGAAGCGATTCTAGTTCACCCGGCGATGCCGGCTTGGTACGTGTTTGATCGGCTTAGTTCAGACCGGCGTACGAGTGCAGACCCGAAACCACCATGTTGATGAAGAAGAGATTGAACACCATGGTCGCGAAACCGAAGATGTTAATCCACGCGGCCTTGGTATTACGCCAACCTGAGGTCGCGCGAGCGTGCAGGTACAGAGCGTAGATAATCCAGGAGATCAGAGCCGTGGTCTCCTTCGGATCCCAACCCCAGTAGCGGCCCCATGCGGACTCCGCCCAAATAGCACCCAGCACAATGCCCAGACCGAACAGCGGGAAAGACCAAATGGCGGTGCGGTAAGCAATCGCATCCAGCTTCTGTGCATCCGGTAGTGGCGCGACCAGCTTGCCCAGGAAACCCTTTTCGTTGCCCTTGCGGTTGTACATCCGCAGCATGTACAGAATCGAAGCGACACCCGAAATCAGTGCGATGCTGGAACCGATGGCGATGATGGAAACGTGAATCGGCAGCCAAATCGACTGCAGCGCCGGCACCACCGGAGCGGCCTCAGCGTAGAGCTTCCTGCCGCCGTAGAACATCAGCGCCAGAATCGGGGCGAGCATCCACGGCCAGAACACGCGCATGGTCTCGCGGTGCAGCACGGCCGCGCCAACAACCATGGCGAACAGGATGGACACCGAGACATACTCATACAGGTTGCCCCACGGGAAACGCTGTACGGCCAGGCCACGCAGCAGCACCGATGCAAAGTGCACGGCCACACCGACATAAATCAGCATTTCCGCCACAACGCCGAGTCGGTTCGTCAGCGCCTGATTCTTAGGTTCGCTTGCCGACGCCTTCGTCGCCGACTCCCCCGAGTCAGCGACACTAGTGGTGGTAGCTCCATCACCAGCACCGGCGGCTACCAGCTCGCGTTCCGCAACCTGGCTCTTAGCCTCAGCGGCCGCGATACGACGGCTGTAGTAGGCAATGGATACAACAAAGGCCACAAGATAAAAGGCGAAGGCCGTGAAGTACGACCAGTCCGAAAACTGCGCCAGTGTCTTATTGACGAGCATGTACTTGGCTCCAAAATGTGGAATTAGCGGAATACTTCTTCAAACCCTAGTACTAAAGCGGGACTAAGCAAAAGGGGCCGGGGACACGGGGGACGCAAAAAAGTTGCGCGGAGGCGCAATTTTCGCCTCCGCGCATTCACCCTGTGGCAAGGATGGGCCGGACTTAGTGGTCAGCTAGCTTTTGGTCTTGTTGTCCGTGCTGTCCTTATCGGCAGTGTCATCCTTGGCAGCATCCTCGTCATCACTGCCCTCGTCATCACTGTCGCGCTCCAGGATGTCGTCCACGATGTACTGGAACTCCTCACCCCAACCGGCCTTGTCGGTGCGGGCAAGGCCACCGAACTCAACGCGAGTGCGACCATCTTCCAGCGGGAACATACGCACCCAAACACGCCGGCGCTTAATACCCAGCGACATCACCATGCCTGCCAGCGCAGCCACGGTCGCCACCAGCACCCAGAACTGCGTGGGATCGTGCGAAATCTGCAAGTTGACGAATTCCTTCGCACCGAGGAATTCAACCTTCGTGCCGTCGGCAAGCTCGGTGGATTCGCCCTGCTTAAGGTTGACGCGGGCTTCCTTGGCCAGCTGACCCGAGTGCATCAGATCGCGGTCGAGGGAGAACAGTCCCTGCGAGCGACCAGTGTCCAGGCCCGCGTCGCCGCGGTAAATGTCGACAGCCACGGCTGGGTCCTGCATAGCCGGGTAAGAGGACTGCAGCAGCGCACCCTTTTCACCGGCGAACTCGGCGGTCGGAGCGAACAGGCCCTCGATTGCAATCTGGTTCTGGCGGCGCTCGAACAAGTCCGGGTACATGCCCGCCGGTGGGTCAAAGCGCAGCGCACCAGAGGACAGGAAGAAGGTCGGGTCATCCGGGCGGAACTGGACAATCGAGGTACGCGACTCTCCATTCGGCCAGGTCACCTTAAAGGCCGGGGCAAAGCCGTGCCCCTGCAGGTACACACGGTCACCGGCGACGCGCAGCGGATGGTTGACCTGCAGCGTGGTCTTTTCCCACTCATCGACCGGCTTGCGCATATCCTCTTCTTCTGCGAATCGGATATGCGAGGTGAACATCTTGGCCTGGCCGTTCGGCAGGTAATCGGCCGCGAAGTCCTCTACCTGAATACAGAACGGGTTCAAAGTCGTTCCGTCGAAGGTGTTGCCCGAGCGCAGCGAGTCATAGTTCGCCGCTGCGGTGTTACAGAACGGAACGCCCACCGCGCTATTGACGTTGTCATCAGAAATCTCGGTGCCGGTGTTGGTCAGCAAAATGACCTGGCCCTCGTAATAAATCATGCGACCCAAGCCGACGATGATAATCAGCAGCGCAATGCCCAGGTGGAACACCAGGTTGCCGAACTCACGCAGGTAGCCCTTTTCCGCGGAAAAGGATTGCGCCCCAGCGCGATCTTCATCTGCTGGAGTCTCGGTCAACGCCCACTTGTTCAGGCGCTCACGCACCCGCTTAGAAACTTCATCCGCGGAAGCATCGACCACGGCTTCGTCGTGTAGCGGAAGACGCGCCAACCGTTTCGGCGCCCTAGCCGGTGGCGTCTTCATGGCCTTGTAGTGGTCGATGGTGCGCGGAATAATGCAGCCGACCAGGGAAATCAGCAGCAAGGCCACGATGGCGACGAACCAGACGGACGAGAAGACATCGAAAAGCTGCAGCTTATCCATGATCTCGGCGGTCTTGCCGTTGGCGGCAAGATACTGGTCGACCTTGTCCTTATTCAGCGAGCGCTGCGGCAACAGGGCACCAGGAACCGCTGCGAAAGCGAGGATGAACAGCAGAATCAGCGCCGTGCGCATGCTGGTCAACCAGTTCCAGACCTGCTGGAAGGGCTGTCGTACCTTATTCCAATTCACCGACATCGAAAAATCTTTCACTAAATTGGCGTTACCGTATCAGTAATAAAAGCGGCCTGAACCCAGGCAACAAAAACATCCCACAGTCCCGTGACCAGGGCAATTCCGACCAGCACCAGCGCCACACCACCGATGAGCTGAATAGTTCGCGAGTGCTTACGCAGGAATTCCACTCCGCGCATCGCGCGTGCCGACCCCAGCGCCACCAAAATGAACGGCAGCCCCAGCCCCAGGCAGTAAGCGATAATCAGCGCCACTCCCCTGGCCGCGGTCATACCCTGCGTGCCCGCGGACACCGAAATAATTGCAGTCAGCGTCGGGCCCAGACACGGCGTCCACCCCAGAGCGAACACCGCGCCGAGCAGGGGCGCTCCCAGCCACGTGGTCCAGCGCTTCGGCGCCATGCGGGTGTCTTTCTGCAGCGCTGGCACCATGCCCATGAAGGCAAGCCCCATCACGATGGTCACCACGCCACCGACGATTGTCAGCGTGCGCGCCTGCAAACGCAACGTGGACACGAGCCCGAAAATAGAGGCCGAACCCAGCACGAAAATGACAGTAAAGCCCAACACGAACAGCAACGCAGCCAGGCCGACGCGGGCTGTTGAGGAACGCTGGCCACGGTCTCCATCGCCGTCCTGCTTATCGACGGAGGTTGCGTCCGCAACTCCCGTCGTCACGCCATTGCCCTGCGCCCCCGACGCTCCGGAAATACCGGTGAGATAGGAGACATAGCCGGGCACAAGCGGAATAACGCACGGGCTGGCGAAGGAGACGAGACCGGCCAGCGCAGCGGCGAGCAGCCCCAACACAATGGGACCGCCGGTGGCGATGTCGGCGAACTGCTGGCCGATGCCATCGGCAAGATAGACCGTGTCCATGGCAAGAGTTGACATGCCGGGGCCTAGCCCTCCGCCTTCACTTCATTGACAGCCTTCATCAGCATGGTGTGATCGACCTCGCGGAGGAAGACCTTCGCCGGGCGGTGCTGCTTGTCCAGGATGATGGTCGTCGGAATCACCGACGCCGGGATACCACCGAGCGCACCGGCGTTGACGAAAGCCGGATCGTAGATGGACGGGTAGGTGATGCCGTTGTCCTTCACAAAGTCGATGGGAGCTTGGCGGACATTGTCGCGGACGTTAATGCCGAGGACAGTGCCGATGCCTTCCTCTTCCATCTGTTCTTGGACGTACTGCAGGTCATCCGACTCGGAGCGGCACGGTGCGCACCACTGGCCCCAGGCGTTCAGAACCACAATCTGGTCCTTGAAGTCATCGAGGGAGATTTCCTTGTCGTCGTCCTCGAGAGAAGGACCGAAGACATTGCCGACCGGCTTGCGCTCCTCCGGTGCGTAGTCAATGATTTGCTGACCACCCGGAGAAACGAACTCGAACTGACCGCCAACGGCAACGGCGTCGTGTCCCACCGACTCTCCGGGGTTACATGCCGCGAGCGACAGAGACAGAGTTGCTGCCGCCAGCGTTGCTGCAATTCGGGACGATGAGACCTTGGCCACCTGGGGTGCCACCTTCCGGGGTCAGTGAAACTTCAACAAGACTATTTATTCACCTTACAGGTGACCGGCCGGCTCACTGTAGCGCACGTCGACAATGGTGTCTCCGACGAAGATCAAAGAGGTCACGCTCGCCAGATCGCACTGCCTAGTTGCCGGGTTGTGGGCGAGCTTCAAGTACCGCGCACGACGCTGAGCTGCAATGATGCACAGCTGGTGTGTCACCAGCACCGCTTCCGCTCCCTCGGCGGCCGCGCGGGCACGCTCGATGGCGTGGAACATACGGTCCGCGATCTCCTCGTAGGGCTCGCCCCAGCTGGGCACGCTCGGACGACGCAGCCGTGGCCAGTACTTCGGATTCCACAGTGCGGAGTCAATGCCCTTGATGTGCAAACCCTCAAAGGAGTTACCCGCCTCTAGCAAATCTTCATCCAGGGTCGGCTTCATGCCGATTACCTCGGTGAATGGCCGTGAGGTTTCCTGCGTGCGCTGCAGCGGAGAGCAGGCGAAGTAGCGGATGTCGTGGCCTTCGAAGGACGAGGCCGTGGCTGCCGCCTGGCGCTGACCGCGCTCAGACAGGTGCCAGCCGGGCAGGCGACCGTAGAGAATCTTATCCGGGTTATAAACCTCGCCGTGGCGGACGAGATGTACGACCGTGGTCTTGGCGTGCTTTGTTGCACGCTTGGATGCCTGGTTCTCCGGCTGTGTCGGCTGCGATTCATGCTGCTCGGCCTGCGAATTGGTCTTGTTCGGCACGTGTCACCTACTCCGGCTTGGCGGTTGCCGCCGCCTCGGCCGCGCGGGCTGCTGCACGCTCGATAATCTCGAAGTCGGCGTCGGTCAGCGCAGCGGAGACGAACCAGGTCTCGTAGCAAGAAGCCGGCGGGTAGACACCATTGGCCAGTAGGGCGTGGAAGAAAGCCGGGTAGCGGAAAGTATCCGCTGCCTGCATCTGCTCAAAGTTGTGGCCCTCGCCCTCGGCGAAGCGTGGCGAGAGCATCGTGCCCGCACGCTGAATGTGGTGGGCCACGCCCTGCTTGGTCAGGGCGTCGGACAGAATCGTGGCCAGGCGATCTGCGTTGGCTGCGACGGTGTCATAGACATCCTTCGTGGCATTTTCCAGGTTGGCCAGGCCAGCTGCCATAGCGACCGGGTTACCGGAGAGTGTGCCTGCCTGGTACACCGGACCGTTCGGAGCCAAGTACTCCATGACGTCGCGGCGACCACCGAAGGCAGCTGCCGGCAGACCACCGGAGACGACCTTGCCGAAGGTGGTCAGGTCACCGGCCACACCATCAATGCCGTACCAGCCGTTGTAGGAAGCGCGGAAGCCAGTCATGACCTCATCGAGAATCAGTAGTGCGCCGTCTGCGTGGCAGACTTCCTTCAACTTCGCGTTGAAGTTGTCCTGCGGTGCGACGGTACCCATGTTGCCCGCTGCCGCCTCAGTGATGACACAGGCAATCTCGCCCGGGTTCTCAGCGAATGCGGCCTTGACGGCCTCAATGTCGTTATAAGGAACAACAATGGTGTCGGCAGCCGATGCACCGGTGACACCCGGCGAATCCGGCAGACCAAAAGTAGCGACACCGGAACCGGCCGATGCCAGCAGCGCGTCCACGTGACCGTGGTAGCAGCCGGCGAACTTGATGATCTTGGAACGGCCAGTGAAACCGCGAGCCAGGCGTACTGCGGACATGGTGGCCTCAGTGCCGGAGTTGACCAGACGCACCTCATCTACCGACGTGCGCTCAACGATGTGACGAGCCAGGTCGGTCTCAGCCGTCGTCGGAGCGCCGAAAGACAAACCGCGAGTGGCGGCGCTCTGAACGGCCTCCACCACTGCCGGGTGCGCGTGGCCCAGAATCATTGGACCCCACGAGCAGACCAAATCCACATATTCGTTGCCATCAACATCCACGAGACGAGAGCCCGCGGCGTGGTCAATGAAACGTGGGGTGCCGCCGACGGAACCGAAGGCGCGGACCGGCGAGTTCACGCCACCCGGCGTCACTGCCTGAGCCTGCGTAAAGAACTCTGCCGAACGATCGGTGAGCTCAACGTTTTCTGGGACATGAGGAGCATTAATGTCTTGAGTCACGGTGACCATCGTAGACGGCCACTCGGATTAAGGGCTACCCTGCCCTACCAACGTCCCAGCTTCACCCTGAATAGATGCTTCCTGCGGGACGACACTCGACGGGACCGCCAGTCGATCCACAAGCTGGAGAAAATCATCAATAGTGATGCCAGCAGCGGGTGAATCATACCGGTCATACCCAGCAGGATGACCACAACGTTGTAGAACCACGCAAAGTAGATGTTGGAGTCCATCATCCGCACCACAGCACGCGCGATTTCAATGGCCTCCGGAATCGACAACACGTTGTTGCGCAGTGCCACGACATCGGCGTAATCGACATCAAGATTCTGATTGCCTTCGGTGTTGTCCATCAAAACACCCACGTCAGCGGCACGTAGAGAGTCCCGGATGTCCTTGTCGCCAACCATCACGACAGTCTCGCCGTCACTGTGGACCGAACGCACCGCGATGGCCTTGCGGGAGGCAATGATGCCCGCGAATACTCGCGAGATATTCAGCCGGTCAGCAAAACGACGGGCTACTGGATACGGATCTCGCGTGATCATCATGGTGTCCACGCCCATATCCTCAAGCTGGTCGATGCTCTCGACCGCATCGGGCTTAATATCCTCACCAATGGTGATGACACCACGGACCTTGCCACGCCACGACACCACCATCGGAGTACCGCCACTGAGCGCAGCCACGGCCATTTTCTCGCTGAGTGCAGTGAGATCACGCGGACGCCAAACACGCCCCTCAACAAAGCGCATCTCTAACTTGTCGTCGGAGTCCTTCACCGGGATCTCTACCTGGCCAACGAACGCACCGTCTTCCGCAATTGCGACGTGTACGGTCTCAATCCAGTGCGGCACCTCGCCACCGCCGGAACCGGCGTCGCGGGATGCACGGCACGCGCGCACGATTGCCGCCGATGCCGGGTGGTTGCTCTCCATCATGAGAGCGCCCGCCACACGCAGAACCAGATCCGGATTTTCATTGCGCTCAGCGGCGACACCGAGCACGTGGGGGTCACCCTCGGTCAGCGTTCCAACTCGGTTAAAAATCACCACATCAGCAGCGGCCAGCTTTCGGAAAGTCTCATTGCCACGAATCAAGATTCCGTTACTAGCACCGGCCAGAATCCCGATGCGCTGCACGGTCGACGTAGACATTGCCAATGCCACCGGCGCGATGCCCGAGAGCATAGCCAGCGCCACCGCGAGGGCACCGCTCATCGTGCCCGTCGCCAGCCACCAGCCGCAAAAAGCCACGCCCGCCAACGACAGCGTCCATGGCACCAGCTCTGATGCCGAGTGCACTGCGGTCTGGTGCATCACCGTTTCTTCTCGAACCGCTTGACGCAGCCAACGTGCTATCGATGACGCCCGGGTCTTGAAACCAGTGCGCTCCACACGCACCTTGAGCTCCGAATCCAGGTTGATTGCGCCGGCCCAAACCTTGGAATTGACCTTGACCTTCTGCGGTTCAACGCCGATACCGAGTAGCTGCGCATCCATCATGGACGCACCACCGATGACTGAGCCATCAACTGGAATCACCGAGTGCGGTGGAACCACGATGTCATCACCGATATTGAGCTCCGCGACCGTCACCTCCACCCGTTTCGGCTCCGCGGATTTGGCACTCTTGCGCACGACTGTCACGTTTCGCTCAGCTGGAATGCGCAGGTTGCGCAAAATCTGTCCAGTACGCACCTTGTTGTAGCGCGTAAACATGCGACCTGTTAGCAACAGCACGGTCAGGCCGCAAGCAACGTCGAAAAACACCTCTGCCGAGGCGCTTTCCCGGTAGTTGAAAGCAAACCACGTGGGCGCAGTGGTATATCCAATCTGTCCCGCGGGGCCAAAAATAAGCTGCGCCAGTGACCACAGCCACGCCAGCAGGATGGCAATGGAGCTCGCCCCATCCAGCGCCGACATCCGCCGACGCAGAGACGCCGCCATTGCACGGTGGAACGGCCAGCCACCCCACCACACCACAATCGTGGTCAGCACAAGACACATCCACTGCCAACCCGGGAACTGCCAGTTGACGTTCAACGACGTCACCAGCACCGGAATCGATAGGAACAGGCTGCCCCAAAAGCGCTGCTTGGTCACCAGTTCACGCGCCGTGAACAGTACTTCCGCGCCGCCGCCGCTTCGGCGCAAGGCCGCTTCACGACGGCGAATGCGCTCCTCCTCATTCTGTTGAGCGGCAGCCGGAACAGCGGGACGGCGATGTTGTGACACATCCAGCCGAGTTGCACGACGCCGAAGCGTGCTGCGCGTGAGGTACGACTCGACCCCAATTTCGCGGAGAGCTTCGATGAACTGATTCGGATCGATGGTATCGGGCGCTGTAATCCACGCGCGTCCGGGCTTGTAGACCACAGAGGCCGTCACATCTGGAAAGGATTCCAAAACATGCTCAGCACGCTCAGCACTCTCGGCGTTTTCCAAGTTTTCCAGGATGAGTGCGAAAGCTGTGTTGGACTGGCCTCTGCGGTGTGCAAGCCGCTGATGGGCACTTTCTTCGTCGATGTCCTGACGGCTTCGTGGCAATGCCTTACGAGCAGCGACCTTGGCATCCACAATCGCTTGTTCAACGCGATTGTCCAGAGAGAAATCAAACTCACCGGTGTCACTCATGGCCTTTGAAACTTTCCGTCTAATCCTGTGGCTGGTTGGCGCGCGTGAGCGCTAATTCACGATAGAGCAACAGTAGTCCACACGCCATCGCCAGGCTGGGCACGATAACCCATACAGTCAGCGCGCCGGCCATAATGGCAAAGAACATGGCGAGAGCCGTGATAATCACCATGATGAGCAGGCAGTTCCGGGAGAGTTTGAACTCAGTGACCGTCGGCAAGCAGCCGCTACCAATAAGCGAGCAGACCAGCGTCACACCGGAGACGATGTAGATATCGCGGCCAACGGCGGCGGGAGCCTGTGAGTAGTCGCCGGTGACCAGTATCAAGCTCAGGACAGTCTGGGCGATGAGCGCGACGAAGAGCACCCACTGCCAGGGCCGACTCGGCAGGGACATCATTGCTTGGACTCCTCAGGCTGCTTGGGTTGCTTGGACTGTGCCTGGTCAAGCTGCTGTTGCCGCTTTGGATCAGCGTCATGCTTCGACGCTCTCGGCAGATGCGATCCCGGAGCGGACGGAGTCCACGGTTTCGACGGGCGCTGATGATCGAAGTAGTCCTTGGACTCCTTCGAAGCGGCGAGCACTAGACCCGCTACCGCGGCAGTGGCCGAGGCGATTCGCACAATTCCGCTGATAAGAACGAGGGATGCCGGCACTCCCGATTCTGAAGCCGTAGAAGAGAAGAAGGACATCAGCGCCGACAGTGCCAGGTAAAGCGAGCCGATAACCAGCACGGTGCGAGCACCTTCGCTCCCCTTGCGCATTCGCTCGATGATGGCGAAGAACGCGATGCAAAGCCCCACTGCGAAAAAGAACGCGATAACGATAGTCGCCTTCATGGCGGCATCAATCTGGCCCTCGCTGAAACCCGGGAAATTCTCCTTAGCGGTTGAGGGGCTCATCAGCATTTCCGGATGCAGCCAGTAGGTCACCGTAGCTACCGCAGCGACGAGCAGCTGCAACACGGCCGTAACCCGCCACGCCTGCCTAGCTCCCTCGACCTGCTCGGGAATTGCGGGCTTCTTCTCTTCTTTAGTCATCCGTCCACTTCTCGATATTTATTACTGCACGTTCACCCGAGCGAATTAGAACTGGGCGCGCAGCTTCTTCGCCAAGTCCACCGCTGCGTAGGTCAAAATCTGCTCCGCACCGGCACGGCGAATGCTCAGTACTGCCTCCATCATCGCAGCATCCAGGTCAATCCACCCGTTGGCGGCAGCGGCGTGAATCATCGCGTACTCACCAGAGACCTGGTAGGCGGCAACCGGCACCGGCGACATATCCGCGACCTCGCGCAGAATGTCCAGGTAGCTCATGGCCGGCTTGACCATCACCATGTCCGCACCTTCGTCAACGTCGAGCTGCACTTCAAGCAGGGACTCACGACGGTTTGCAGGATCCTGCTGGTAGGTACGGCGATCACCCTGCAGCGAGCTGCCCACAGCTTCACGGAATGGACCATAGAAGGCGGAGGCGTACTTTGCCGAGTACGCCATGATGGAGACATCCTCATGGCCAGCGGCATCCAAGCCCTCGCGAATTGCGGCAATCTGGCCGTCCATCATGCCCGAAGGGGACACGATGTGGGCACCGGCGTCGGCCTGCGCAACGGCCATCTTGATGTAGTTAATCAGCGTGCGGTCATTCTCAACGACCGTGTTGCCGAAGCGGTCCGTGCCCAGCACACCACAGTGGCCGTGGTCAGTGAACTCATCCAGGCAGGTGTCGGCCATGATCAAAATGTCATTCCCGAACTCGTCGCGGAGACGACGCAGGGCACGGTTGAGAACGCCCTCCGGATTCCAGGACTCAGAGCCCTCGCCGTCCTTGTCCGCATCCAGCGGGACACCGAAGAGGTCAACCGCCGAGATACCTGCCTCAACAGCCTCGCGCACAGCTTCTACCAGGGAGTCCTCGGTATGCTGCACTACCCCGGGCAGGGAGCTGATTGGCTTCGGCTCATCAATTCCATCTGCAACAAACATGGGCAGGATGAGATTCTTCGGAGTCAGTGTCGTCTCCGCCGTCATCGCACGCATCACCGGGTTGGTGCGCAGCCTGCGTGGGCGACGAATCGGGAGAGGAAATCCAAACTGTTCGAGATCGATTTCGCGGGATGATTCAGAAGCTCCAGATGTAGTCATAAAGACAACTTTAATCAAAACGCGAACTCGCCCCGATTCGCCCCGGCTTAGGCCTTGGTTTTACGCGAACGACGACGCTTTTTGCGCGGCGGTGGCAGTTGCCCTGCAGCCCGCAATTGCGCAACATGCTCTGCCAGCGCGTCCACCAGCTCCGGGATGCTTGCGCGTTCCGGCACGACATCTACACGCAGACCGTACTCGCGAGCCGTGGCTGCGGCCATCGGTCCGATGCAGGCAATGATGGTGCGAGCATGCGGCTTACCCGCGATGCCGACCAGGTTCTTCACCGTCGACCCCGAGGTAAAGCACACTGCGTCGAAGCCACCGGACTTAATCATGTCGCGGATATCCGCACTCGGTGGCGCTGCTCGCACGGTACGGTAAGCGACCACATCATCAACTTCCCAGCCCAGGTCAATCAGACCGTCGACAAGCACGTCAGTGCCGATATCGGCGCGCGGCAGCAATACGCGGTTGACCGGATCGAGATCCTCGATGTACTCCGGGAACACGTCGACGATGCCCGCGGCGTTCTGACGAGTGTCGTCCGGAAGCAGCTCCGGGGTAATGCCGAGATCACGGATGGCAGCGGCGGTGCGATGACCGACGGCTGCGATGCGGACTCCAGCGAAGGAGCGCGCGTCCAAGCCGAATGCCTGGAACTTCTCCCACACTGCGGTGACAGCGTTGACGGAAGTGAAGACAACCCACTGGTAACGGCCGTCGACAAGCCCCTTGATGGCGCGTTCCATCTGCGCTGGGCTACGTGGTGGCTCGATTGAGATGGTCGGCACCTCAATCGGGATGGCGCCGTGCCCAACGAGACGGGCACTCATCGGCCCTGCCTGCGCCTTGGCGCGTGGGACCAGCACCTTCCATCCGTAGAGCGCGCGGTTTTCCCACCACGAGTACTTCGAGCGATTGTCCACACCTTTGCCAAGCGTAACCACCAGCGGACCGGTCAGGTCACCCGAAAGCTGCGCCAAGGTGCCCAGCGTGACGTCGTAGGTGCGCTGCAGACGAGTCGTACCGTTGACAGTCACCGACACCGGCAACGCCGACGGCAGACCGCGTTCACCGAGTTCGGAGGCAATGGCGGACAGGTCATCCTGCACGGCCTGCAGCACCAGCGGCTGCGGTGCCTGCGCCAACTCGTCCCAGTCCACATCGGCGCGACCGAGATCGGTCTCCGTGTACGTCGAGCCCAACGCGATACCGGCAAATGCCGGGACGGTGGAGGGCACGGACATACCAGGGACGATCTGGAACTCAACCTCGGCGTGCGAGACCTCGTTGATTTCGGCCAGCAGCGAATCGTTGGTCAGCGGATTTCCGGCCACCAAACGCACTACATCATTGCCTTTGGCTGCTTCTTCGACGAGCAGGGCGGCCATCTTCTTGGGATCGTCGATAGGATCGCGCAAATCTGCGGCGGTCGGCGGTGCCGGACGCGGTGGCTTACGACGAGATCCCTTGGCCTTGGCTGCGGCGCACATGCGCTCGTACTCTTCCTCGGCTTCCTTCAGCAGCTCAGGAGGAACAGGCACATCGGTTGCGACGAGTTCTCGAACCCCCGGCATGACATCGGCGTCGACGTAGGCGATAGCGGTGTCTGCGAGAATCTCACGGGCGCGAAGCGTCAGCAGGTCGGGATTTCCAGGACCAGCGCCGACGAACAGGATGCGTCCCGTTGCTGCGGGGAGGGAGGTGTTCATCGTTGCGGAGTGATTTCTTTTCTATTGGTTGTTCACTTTTCGTGCCGATGAGTCACTAAGGAAGAAAGCGGACATGCGCCAACACATGTGAGTGGCAGGTAGATACCTGAATCTCACATGCGAGCGCACGAAGGAAACCCTTATCCCAACGGCATGCATACAGGCCTAATAGCATAAAGGGTTTGAGCCAAATTAACTAACCGGCTACTTTTGAGATTCCCGCAGGGTATCGCCCATTACCTCATGAGCACCCCGTTCAAGCAGGGCCGCCGCAACCTTCCGGCCAAGCTCATCGGCCTTATCCACGGTTGCGGTAGCTGTCTCGAGCAACTGGCGCGAACCGTCGACTGCGAACACCCCCGCCTGCAGGGTGAGTTCACCGCTGTCGCTCACGGTTGAGTAGGCCGCGACCGGAGCGGTGCAGCCCGCTTCCAGCTCATTGAGTACCGCGCGCTCAGCGACAGCGCGGGCATGGGACACCGGGTGGTCAATCTTGCGCAGAATATCCACAATTTCGCGGTCAGCAGTGCGGCACTCCAGCGCCAGGGCACCCTGAGCCGGGGCCGGCATGAGGACATCCACATCCAGCGACTCCGCAATCTCTCCGAGGCGACCCGTGCGCTCCAGCCCAGCGCGGGCCAGAATGACAGCGTCCAAGTCCTCATTGACGCGCCCCATGCGGGTTTCGATGTTTCCACGCAGTGGTACAAGTTCCAGGTCGGAGCGCAGCGCACGCAGCTGAGAGACACGGCGTGGCGCGGAGGTACCCACACGAGCGCCCTCAGGCAGATCCATCAGCGGCGTGGCATCACGGGAAATCAGCGCCTCTCGCGGATCGACGCGCTCTGGCACGGCTGCGACCATCATGTCGTCTTCCGGCAACGTCGGCAGGTCCTTAAACGAGTGCACGATAATGTCGCACACCCCCTCGCGGAGTGCATGACGCAGCGCCTGGGTGAAGACACCGATGCCAATCTTTTCCACCGGGTCGTGGCGGTTATGGTCACCGGCGGTCTTTACAATCACCAGCTCTGCAGGCTGCCCCAGCTCAATCAGTGCATCACGGACGTGACCGGCCTGTGTCGTGGCCAGTTCCGAGCCCCTGGTACCGATACGAATAGTCGCTGGGTCAGGCATGTTTCCCTCCGGGTGTTAATTTTTGGTGGTTTCAGCAACGCCTTCAATGATGGCACTACTGTCAAGACCATACTGCTCAAATCCCTGCATCCGCCCAATTCGGCCCTCTACCATGAGGTCTGCGGGGATATCGGTGTCAGCATACAGGCCAGAGGGCGTAGATAGGGGCAGGTCGAAGAGCTTCTGCAGCGCAAGCGCGTAGTTGCCACCACCCTGCTGACTAGAGAGCTTCTTGACCTGCACCGTTGGCGCGTGCAAGAGCTTATCGACGACGCGGCGAACCGTGGACTCGACCTCGCGACGTTCCTTTTGAGTCAGACCCGGTGTCTTCGCCTCCAGGCGAGCGAGCTCAGCCGCCGCCACATCCGCCGCACGCTCACGCAGAGCGCGAACAGTCGGCGCTACTTCGCTTGCGCGCTGCGCCGTGAGGTAGGACTCCAACTCTTCGGCCACAATGTCACGCGCTGCCGCCTCATCATCACGGCCCGGTACCTCCGTGCGAGTCATCTGCAGCAATTCGATGTTGAAGAGTGCGATTCCCTCAAGCCCGGAGACATCTTCCGCAACGTCGCGAGGCATAGACAAATCGACGATGGCGAGCGGGCCGTGGTCGATGACATCGGGAGCTGAAACCACTGGAGTCATGGCTCCGGTGGCGCTGACGAGAATGTCCACATCATCGAGAACATCGGCGAAGTCATGCAACGCAATCGCAGTAGCGGGGATGCCCGCTTCGATGGAGTGGTTAGCCAGGTTCTGCGCCCTGTCAACGGTTCGGTTGGCAATAATCAGACGGTTAATGCCACAGCGCCCCAGGTAGCTGGCAGCCAGCGAACTCATCGCGCCGGCGCCGAGGATAAGAGCCGAACGTCCGGCCAGGGTATCGGTGCCCTCAGCGACGTCAACACCAGAGTTGAATCCGGGGTGCAGCGCAGCAATCGCCTCATCGATGGCCACGGAGACCATCGATGCGCCCGCGTTATCAATCAGTGTTTCGCTGTGGACTCGCTTGCCTGTGTGCAGCGCCTTCTGTGCCAAGTCATGCAGCATGCGACCGACGGTGCCGGCTTCGTCCGCTTCCTGGTAAGCATTGCGAAGCTGACCGATAATCTGCTGTTCGCCCAGCACCATCGAGTCAAGACCAGCACACACCGAGAAGGCATGCTCCGCTGCGGCCTGTGCGTACCGCACATAGAGGTGCGGTGTCAGTTCATCGAGTTCGAGCCCAGTACGACCGACAATTTCACGGACCACGGCCGATAGCCCAGAGTGGAAGCCGTTGGCCACCACGTAGTACTCAACGCGGTTACACGTCGACAACAGCATCGCTTCGCTGATCGCTTCATCCGCGACCAGCCGAGCCAAAATGGCCTCTCGCTCAGTTTCACCGACGGAGACCTTTTCAAGCAGGGTCACCGGTGCAGACCGGTACGACATTCCGACGAGAAGCACACTCACCGCTCAATCACCGCTCTATTGCTCCTTCACAGGCCCCGCTACGGGCTTTTTCACACAGCTATGACTGTTAACGCTAGACAACTCTGCCATCTCGTCACAACAAAGGCATACTTTACTTAGTCTCTACCTCGATGTTCGCAGCACTCCCCTACTTCTTTGCCGCTACTCCACATTCTGCCATGTCTCCGCAGCTCCTAGCAGTTCGGCAGAGTTGTCTCCCGAACTTATTCGGCCTCCGCTATCGCTTCCAGGAGTTCATCATCATCGATTTCCCAGCAAGCGATCTCCTCATCATTGACCAAAATCACCGGCACGCGATCGCCAAATTCCATGGCCAAGTTCGGATCGGTATCGACGTCTTCCACCTGGAACTGCGCATTTTGGTCCCGAACTAGCGGCTCAATCTGCGCAATCACTCGGGCGCACGAACCGCAGGTCTTCCTACTCATCACCGTCACAGTCACCATAACGGCCAGTCTAAAGGTCGACTGTTTCGCTTTACGACGTCCCCCTCCCCACACTTACCCTGCAAAAGTGACTCTTCTTATCCTTGCCCCATCCGCTCCTTGAATCTCAGCGCGCAGCTTTGCCTAAAGAGCGGATACTATTCAACAAGAGCTTCCGATAACGGATGTCGGTTGCATACCACCGTGGAAAGAGATTTTCGTGCCGTGAGTGAGTTCAGTGCCGACAACCGCTCCCCCTTCCCCATCGACATGCTGGGCGACCTTGCGTCCTCGCAGGGTAACGTCCGCAACTTCCTCGAACAGGTAGTTCTCGCTCCGCTCAATGACGAAGCACAGGAGGAAGCTGGTGCTGCAGCGGCTGCCAATGCACTGGAAGCTCTCGGCGAGGTCTACGACGTCGGCGGCGAAGAACTGGCTACGGGGTTTCGCAGTGTAGCGGGCGCCGAAGATGCCGCTGGCGGTGCACGCGTGCTCTCGCAGCCCATTCCAGGTGTCGAACGCGATCAGGGCGCAGCCGCCTTCTTCGATGTGGACAACACGCTTGTCCAGGGCGCATCAATCTTCCTCTTTGCCATGGGTTTGGTCGAGCGCGGATTCATCAAGAAGCGCGATTTGGCCGGCATGATTTGGAAGCAGCTGAAATTTCGAATCTCAGGCGCGGAAAACGCCGCCGACGTAGCTAAGGCCCGTGAACAGGCATTGGAGTTTTTCGCCGGCCATGATGTGGATGAAATGGTCAAGCTCGGCGAAGAAATCTTTGAAGAAAAGATTAGCGACCGCGTTTACCAGGGCACCCGCGATCTTGCGGAATTACATATCCAGGCTGGCCAAGAGGTCTGGCTGGTCACCGCTACCCCGGTGCAGCTGGCTCAGGTTATCGCTAAGCACATCGGACTGACCGGCGCCCTTGGCACAGTCGCCGAGGTCAAAGATGGCAAGTTCACTGGCCGCCTGGTAGGCGACATCCTCCACGGCCCGGGTAAGAAGCACGCGGTGGCAGCTCTGGCGGCCTCCTCCGGGCTGGACATGTCTCGCTGCACGGCATACTCAGATTCCGCCAACGATATCCCCATGTTGTCCATGGTGGGCACCGCCGTGGCCATCAACCCGGACCGCAAATTGCGGAATTACGCTCAGAAGATGGGGTGGACTGTCTACGACTACCGTCACTTCCGCTCCGCAACCTTCGCCACGATGCGGTGGCTCTCGATCGGAGCACTGCTGGCAGGAGCTGTCGGGGGCGCGGGACTCGTCGGCAAGCGACTGTGGGACGCGAACAAGGAAAGTTAAGCGCTGCTAGGCGTACTCGAGAGTTAGTGACTGCGTTTATGACAAAATTGGCTCGAAAAATGGCCTGAAAGTGTCATAAACTCCTACAGTTTCACATTTGCAGCCCGTAATCGGCAGCCCATGATTAGCCCCCCCCCAACGACAAAACCCGCCCTATCTCAACGAGCCCGGGCGGGTTTTGCTTTTAAAACGTGTACGCGACGCAGCACGCGCGCTCCTGCGATAACGGCAGGAATGCTGGCTTACTTGCCGAGCTTACGACGCTGCACGCGGGTACGGCGAAGCATCTTGCGGTGCTTCTTCTTCGACATGCGCTTGCGACGCTTCTTAATGACGGAACCCATCGGCTCGACCTCGCTATTCGTTGACGGAAATTTCTATTCTTGCACAATGGCGGCGTACTCAATGCGGCCTTACAACCGCCGAGATGTCACGCCCTTTTTCCTTCCGCCTTCACAGCTAGATACCTCATGACTTGAAGACGATAGGAAACAGGGGCGCAGCACAGCACCATGTACTAATCGGATTAATCATAGCGGGGACATATGCGTTCAGGTCAAACAGCCCCGCTTAAAGGCAGAAAAAATTAACCCGCGTTGTAGAAGGAGGAGTCCAGGTATTCCTTGACTGCGGACTCATGGACGCGGAAAGAACGGCCAACGCGCACTGCCGGCAGCTCGCCAGCGTGAACCAGGCGGTAGACGGTCATCTTGGATACGCGCATGATGTCAGCAACTTCCGCAACGGTCAGAAAGGTGCCTTTATCTGCATTCTGCATTAGTAAATATTCCCTTCAGCGCACGCGACGCGCTGCAGGCTTCCCCTCCTGCAGAAAATCGTGACACGCACGTGCTTTTCATATCCTACCGGTAGGCAAGGTACCGGTGCGATTTTTGATAAAAAATAGGGGCATTGGCGAATGGTGTGACAGTTGTGACTAACCCATCGTCCCTGCGTATCGGATTAGCTACTGCCCCTGACCATTTCCAATGCCCCAAATATTGGGGTTACTTGTACACCCGTCTCTACTCGGCGAAATACTTATTTACCCATCTCATTGGCCTTGTCATAGCAAGCTTGCAGCGCGCGATGCACTGCGCGGCGAATGCCTTCTTCCTCGAAAACTCGGGTGGCCGCAGCTGTTGTACCGCCCGGCGAAGTGACATCGGCACGCAGCGCAGTCGGGTCCGCGCCTTCCTGCATCATCATCTCGGCCGCACCAGCAGCCGTAGCCGACGCCAGACGCTTAGCCTGATCACGCTTGAGACCCAGATTCACACCCGCATCGGTCATCGCCTCGACAAACTGGAAGAAGTAAGCCGGACCAGAGCCCGAGACTGCAGTAACTGCAGACATCAGCGACTCATCGACAACCTCAACGCTGCCGACCTTCTTCAACAGTTCGACGACTTCGTCGGTCTGGCTCTCCGTGACAAAGCGGCCCGGCGCGACTGCACAGACACCCTTGCCCACCAGCATCGGGGTATTCGGCATTACGCGGATCACCGGAGTACCGACAGCACAGACGCTTTCCATCTTGTCCAGCGTGATGCCAGCCGCCATGGACACCACGATGGTGTCGACCTCAGAGTCATCGAGCACGTCGGCAATCTGCTCGAGCATGTCGATAATCAGGTACGGCTTTACGCACAAGAACACCACGTCGGCACCGTCGACGGCCCCTACTGGGTCATCGGTATCGACAATGCCGTAAGTCTCCTTCAGACCGGCCAGGCTCTCCTTGGTGCGACCCACCACATAAATCGAGGAGGGCGAGACACCACCGTCGATGAGACCACCAACGAGTGCGCTACCAATCTTTCCGCCACCAATTACAGCAATTCTTGTCATGGACGCTAAGTGTGCCAAAACTGGCCCACACATGCGAATGCAGGGGCCGGAAAACTACGCTTCCGTCCCCTGCATCAGGTGATGATTATTCTGTTGGCCCGCTACAACTGGAAGAGAACCCAAGGGCCAAATGTCAGTGCCAAACCGACAAGTCCTGCGAGAATCGGTGTCAGTTTGTCCTTCTCACGACGCAGGTAGTTTGCCATTGCCGCGAAGCCACCAGCGACCGCGAGAGCCATGATGACAACCACAATCTTTGGCAGCGACGACCAGGCCATGGTGAAGCCCAGGAACACCAATGCACCAGCAATCAGACCCACGAAGACCTGGATTAGCAGCAACGGCACCGAGAGGGAATTGTCCTCGGCGTAGCCATCGCGCGCGGCGGCCTTGCCCTTGGCGCTCCTGGGTTCTTCACGCTTAACGACGTCCCGGGGCTCCGACTGCTTCTCGTCAGCTGTGGCCTGGGCCGGTGTGGTCTCGACCTGTGCAGCCTCAGCGGGGGCGTCCTCGGCCGGCTCGATATCGGCCTGTGCGCCTTCTGCCCGTGCAACTTCAGGAGCGACAGCGGCGGCCACTGCCGCCTTGGAAGCGGCACCGGTATCGGCGTCAGCGTCGGCAGCCTCGAAGCTAGCGGTTTCCTGAGCAGCTTCAGCCTCAGCAACCTGTTCACCGTCGACATCATCCGATTCAACGGATGACTCAGACGCTTCGTCGATACTGTCCTGGACAACCGGAATGGAGGCAGTCGGACGGTCGTCGTAAGCGTTGGAACCGGTGAGTACTGCACGAGCGACTGGCCCCGGCTCCCCAATCTGCTGCGACTCGTCTGCCATGTCACGAAGTTCGGTGAAGGTGTAGGTAATCTCCGAACGCTCGGAGTTGACCATGACCGGACGGGGTTCCATCGGAATTGCCAATGGCACTGCAGGGGCTGCTGGCTGCGCAGTTGGTGTGCTCTGCGCGGCTTGCTCTTGCTGCGGAGCTGCCGGTGCAACCGGAGCATCCGGCTCTTCGGCAACCTCGTCAGCTTCAACGTCGTCAGCTTCGACCTCAGCTACCTCGGCGTCAGCGACTTCGGTGTCAGCCTCAGCTAATTCCGACTCCTTTTCTTCCTGAGCAGCAGCTTCAGCCTCGGCCTCAGCTTGAACCTCATGCTCCGAAGAATCCGCCCCTTCAGCAACTACCGCTGACTCAGCGACAGCCTCCGAGTGCTCCGGAGCTTCTACCTCCGGTTCGGTTGCCTGCGCTTCTTCGGCGGCATTGGCCGCAGCTTCGTCGGCAAGCAGATCGCTCGTAGTCGTCTGATCGTCGTCTGCGTTGGAAAGAGCGTGAGCACCACGTCGCGGTTCGTCGGCCTTTACACGAGGGATTGAGCCGGTGAGTTCCTGAACGGACACACCGCCTTCTTCAAGGCTGCGTCGACGGCGGCGCCGCGGTGGTTCAGAGGGGGCTCCCTCCTTCTGCCGCCGCGCCAGCAGTTCGGCAACGGTGAGCTTTTCCTCGCTCATCTCAACCCTTTCCGTATAGGTCACTGTCCAGTCGTCGGAAGATGATGCCCTCGCGCAAAGCCCAAGGACAAATCTCGACCTTCTCTAATCCCAATGCTCGCATACTAGCCTCTGCAACGAGAGCACCTGCGACAATTTGGTGAGAACGATTCGCACTAACACCCTCAAGTTCAGCACGGTCAGCCGCCGTCATGCGGGAAATAAACGCAATCAACTGGCGCAAACCAGCGGCAGTCAGAGTGCGCTTAACCCGCGGACCAGCGGCGGAAGGCGCCGCACCGGTCAGGCGGGCAAGAGTGCGGAAAGTCTTCGAGGTAGCGACCGCCAAGTCTGGCTCACCAAGCGTACGCAGATGACGAGCTGGCTCAGCGAGCTCAGCATCAATGTAATCGCGCAGCAGGTCAATCTTCTTGCGCTCCGGCGGATCGGTCTCGAACCACTCGTGGGTCAAACGCCCCGCACCGAGCAGCAGCGAGTACGCCGCCTCCGGATCTTCATCGGTACCCGACGTCAGCTC
The DNA here is from genome assembly GCF_024580435.1 of Corynebacterium sp. 5QC2CO. Lineage (NCBI taxonomy): Bacteria > Bacillati > Actinomycetota > Actinomycetes > Mycobacteriales > Corynebacteriaceae > Corynebacterium > Corynebacterium sp. 5QC2CO. Next base: position 63,366 of record NZ_JANIKI010000004.1, read on the forward strand.
AAGAGAACCGCCACCGATATCCAGGTTGATTAGACGACCAGCAGACCAGCCGTACCAACGCCGTACTGCCAAAAAGGTCAGACGAGCCTCATCCTCACCGGAGAGAATCTGCAGCTTAATGCCAGTTTCTTTCTCAACGTGGGCGAGAACCTCGTCCGCATTCGTGGCATCGCGAACAGCTGAAGTGGCGAAGCTAATCATCTCTTCGCACTTCATCTGCTCAACCAATTCCTTGGATTCAGCGACGTAGCCCGTCAGCTTGTCAATGCCCTTCTTGGACAGGTTGTTGTCCTTATCCAGGTACTCGACCAGCTTCATCGTCGACTTGGAATCGCTCATCGGAGTCGGATGTCCGCCCCGGCGGGCGTCCACCATCACCAAGTGGACGGTATTACTACCTACATCTAATACACCTAATCTCACTCTTAGTAGGTTAGACGGTCTACGGTGTATTGGTGTGAATCAACCCCACCCCCGCCCCGGTCGCGGACCACAACCGTCTCCCGCTGAAGTCGCCTATGACTTTCCCCGCGAGTGGTTCGAGTTCGCCCACCCGGAGGACCCAGAACACATCATCACCTGCGACCTAACCTGGTTGATGAGCTCCTATCAATGCGCTTTCGGCACCTCCGCTTGCCAGGGCATCGACTCCGCGAACGCGGATGTCGGATGCTGCGGCCATGGCGCCTTTATCACCGACGAAGAAGACCGCGAGAGGGTTATTGACGTCGTAAAGCGAATGGAAGGCAATTCCGCAGAGCCCCAGTGGTGGCAGAACCGCCCCGAACAAACGCTGAAGTGGCTCGAAACCTACGAAACCGACCCCTCCGAACCGTTGGAACCGTGGTTAGTATGGGACGAGCTTGACGACGAAAACGGAGAGCCTGAGCCGGCTCTGAAAACGAAGGTCGTGAAGAATGCCTGCATTTTTGCCAACCGTGACGGGTGGCGGAATGGTGCGGGCTGTGCCATCCACCAGTGGGCAATGGCCAACGACATTGACCCCGTGAAGGTCAAGCCGGATGTGTGCTGGCAGGTGCCGCTGCGCCGACTGGAGGACTGGGAGGAACGCCCAGACGGCCAGGAGATTCTGCGCACGACCATTACTGAATACGATCGTCGTGCATGGGGCGATGGCGGCGAGGACTTTGAGTGGTTCTGCACGGGCGCGCCGGCCACACATACCGGTGGCGAGCCGGTGTGGCGCACGCACAAGTCCGAGCTAATAGAGCTCATCGGCGAAGAGTGCTACGAAATTCTGGCGGAGCACTGCCGTGCCCGAGAAGCAGCGGGCGCGGCCAAGGCTTTCGGGCCGAGTGGCTACCCACTGCTGGCGATTCACCCGGCCACACGCGCAGCGGCCGAGGGGCTGGCGCCGGACGAGGTTTAAGTCGAGGTTTCTCAGACCGCCGGCGGAGATTGTCGGCAGCAGTCTGATGAGCTAGTCCTCGAACTTGTAACCCAAGCCGCGAACGGTGACCAGGAACTCCGGCGAGGAAGGATTGCGCTCAATCTTGGAGCGCAGGCGCTTGATGTGTACGTCCAGCGTCTTGGTGTCGCCGACGTAGTCGGAGCCCCAGACGCGGTCGATGAGCTGGCCGCGGGTTAGCACACGACCACGGTTGCGCAGCAAGTACTCCAGCAGGTCGAACTCCTTGAGCGGCATTGCGACATCATCACCGTCAACGGTGACTACGTGACGCTCGACGTCCAGCACGACTGGGCCGCCGCGCAAGACCTCCTCGTAGATATCCTCGACATCGTCGGAGTCGTCGTGACGACCGCGGCGCAGCACAGCCCGGATACGTGCAATAAGCTCCCGGGAGGAATACGGCTTGGTCACATAGTCATCCGCACCAATTTCGAGGCCGACGACCTTGTCAATCTCAGTGTCACGGGCGGTGACCATAATCACTGGGACAGAGGACTTTAAGCGGATGTTTTTGCAGACCTCGGTGCCACTCATACCTGGCAGCATGAGGTCCAGCAGCACAATGTCCGGTTCTGCCTTGGAGAATTCTGCAAGTGCTTCCTGGCCGTCAGCGGCCATCCGCACCTCGAATCCTTCGCGCTGCAGCAGAAACGCAAGCGGCTCCGCCAAAGCCGTCTCGTCTTCGACAATAAGTACCTCAGTCACGGATTACTTCATTCCTTCCTTGGAATCCTTGTTCTGGGAATCCTTATCCTTGCCACGGGTTTTGCCCGTACCTCGCTGCGCGTTTTTCTTAGCCGCAATTTTACCCGCAGGCGGGGTGTGGCCGATTGGCAAACGTGCAGATACATCGCCATCATTCGACGTGGAACCGTTCTTTTCCATCAGCGGGAGCTCAATGGTAAAGGTCGATCCTGTGCCCAGCCGACTCCACAGCTTGACGGTTCCCTTGTGATTCGCTGCGACGTGCTTAACAATTGCCAAGCCCAGACCGGTACCGCCTGTCGCCCGCGAGCGTGCCTTATCCGCACGGAAGAAGCGCTCGAAGATACGCTTCTGGTTCACCTGGGAAATGCCGATACCGCGGTCAGTGACGCGGATAGCGACGGTGTCGTTATCCTCCTTGACCGCAGTCACGGATACAGGCGTGGCTTCTGGCGAGTAGTTGATCGCGTTCGAAATCAGGTTGGACACCGCCGTGATCAGCAGGCTGCGTTCACCTTCAACAACCAAATCCGGCTCACAGTCAACGGTGATTTCAATATCAGCCTGCTCCGAGAGCATCTGGTTACGACGCACGGCTCCCTGGACAATCTCTTCAACCTTCACGGGAGACATGTCCGGCAGCGGCTCTGCCCCCTGCAGTTTCGACAGCGAGATGAGCTCCGTAATCATGGTCGACATCCGCTTGGACTCCTGCGTCAGGCTCTCACTAAAGTGACGCACGGCAACCGGGTCGTCGGTAGCTTCATTCAGCGCCTCGACCAAGAGGCTGATGGCCCCCACCGGAGTCTTGAGCTCGTGGGAAACGTTAGCCACAAAGTCACGTCGCGCGGCCTCCATACGGGCCTGTTCGGAGACATCCGCCGCATAAATCACCACAAAACGGTCGTCCACCAGCGACAACGGAGTTAGCTGACAGCGGACAATTGTGTCCGGCGCCCCCGCCCGGCGCGACGGCAGCACCAGCGTTAGCTCCTGGTCCTCCTGCGAGTCAAAGACCTTGAGCGCAGCTTCCCAGCCCACGTCATTGAGGCGGCGCTCATAGACCAGCCCCAACTTGTGCGCCATGGAGTTCGACAAAATCAAATCACGCGAGATGTCAACGACCACCACACCCGTCGGAGACTTCTGAATGGCCAGATGCATGACCTGCGCCATGGTGGTTATTGAACTTTCCTCGTCGCTCTTCTGACGCCGAGCGGCGTTATAGGCACCCGAGACAACTCCACCAAGAATCAGCACAGCTGCCATAACCGCAGCACCTAATAGAGCGGCGATAATGATTTTTGACACGGGTCTTACCCTAAGCTCTTTTCACAGTCGGCGCGCGCTGAAAAATCATTGCGCTAGCTAGCTCTAAATAGACCAAGGAGCACAGCCCCACTTGGCTGCGCCCCTTATCGGCCTATCAAACACCTACATATTTACTTGTTGCCCTGAGCGGCAACAGCAGCAGCACCTGCAGCTGCAGCTTCCGGATCCAGGTAGGTGCCACCCGGGTTCAAAACCTTGCCCTCAGCATCAAAGTCGTAAACCAGCGGGATACCGGTCGGGATGTTCAGAGCGGCAATGTCCTCGTCCGAGATGTTGTCCAGGTGCTTGACCAGTGCACGCAGGGAGTTACCGTGAGCTGCCACCATGACAGTCTCACCGGCCTTCAGACGCGGCAGGATTTCCTCTTCAAAGTAAGGAATGAAACGCTTGACGACGTCCAGGAGGCACTCCGTGCGCGGAACCTCATCCAGGTTGGCGTAACGCGGGTCATTAGCCTGCGAGAACTCGCTGTCATCCGACAGCTCCGGCGGCGGAGTGTCGTAGGAGCGACGCCAGGACATGAACTGGTCCTCGCCGTACTTCTCCTTGGTCTCTGCCTTGTTCAGACCCTGCAGAGCACCGTAGTGGCGCTCGTTCAGACGCCAGTCACGGATAACCGGAATCCACAACAGGTCAGCGGTATCCAGGGCAATGTGTGCGGTGTTAATTGCGCGACGCAGCAGCGACGTGTAGAGAACCTGCGGCTTCAGGCCTGCCTCTACGAGCATCTCACCGGCACGTACTGCCTCAGCGCGGCCCTTGTCGGTCAGTGCAACGTCGACCCAGCCCGTGAACTGGTTGGATGCGTTCCACTCACTCTGGCCATGACGGACAAGAATCAGTTTTCCATTGCTCATACCCCCAATTGTGCCCCAAAACTGGAAAGCCCGCCGTTAGTTGCCCCGCTATGTGGGTTGCTACCCCCGGCTACTCAACCATGTGGCGGAACTGCTCCAGATTGGCCAGGTTTTCCCCACGGTCAACCCGCCACTCCCACTCGCGCTTGATTGCCGATGCAAAGCCGCGTTCGAGGATCTGGTTGAAGTCCCCATCTGCCGTCTCCAGCAGCTGCCCGAGGAGGAGGTCGAGGTCATCGTCGGAAAGCTCAGCGGGCAGTTGACCGACCAGGTAGATGTCGCCGGCGGCGTCGATGGTGTAACCGATGCCGAACAGACGACGGTTGCGCTGCAGCAACCACTTGTAGACGGCCTCGTGGTTTTCTTCGACCGCGCGACAGACGAAGGCTTCGACGCGCAGGGAGTCCGGCGCCGGGATGAGGCCGACGACGGTCTTGAGCTTCTTCTTACCAGGCAGGACCACCACGGCGGCATTGTCCGCAATACCATGCTCGACACCGAGGCGTTCCAGCTGCTCACCGAGGGATTTCAGCTGTACTTGGATGTCCGTGCTCATCGTGAATCATCTCCCTGCTTTTGTGGCTACGGCCCCGGCGATATTGAAGCTAACGAAACCTACCGGGAGCCGCCCGCATCCCGGATAGAGCCGGGACAATTTTCCTTTTGAAGTTCGGTTCGATGATAGACATCGGCCAACCGATCCACGGTCTTTTGCCAGGAAAACTCCAGGGAGTGCTCGCGTGCCTGGGTGGCCAATTTAATGCGCAGCTCGTCGTCCCCCACCAGGCGACCGAGGGCATCGGCCCAGGCTGCGGGCTCGTGACCGTCGACAAGCAAACCGCTGACCCCATCGTCGACAGCGATGGAGAGCCCGCCGACATTCGCCGCGACAACGGGAGTGCCGGTGGCCTGAGCCTCCATCGCCACCAACCCGAAAGTTTCGTTGTAACTGGGTACGGCGACAATATCGGCGGCCTGGTAGAGCTTCGCCAGGTCCTGCGGCGGGCGCGGGGGCATGAACCGGACTAGGTGATCGATCCCCTCTTCTGCGGCGAGATTGGTGAATTCGTCGGGCGCATGCAGCCCAGAACCGGAGAGGCCACCGCAGATAATCACTCGGACATTAGTGGCGGGATGGCGACGCATGAGCTCGCCAACACCGCGCAGCAATACCTGCGGACCCTTCAGCCGCTGCAGCCTACCGACGAACAAAATGACCTTAGTGTGCAACGGGATGCCCAGCTCACGACGGGACCGCTCGGTGGCACGATCGCTGCCCGGCGAAAAGAGCTCCACGTCCACCCCGGGCGGCACGACATTGATGCGCCACGGGTCGGCATCGTGGAGATCCGCGAGCTGCTTAGCCTCGGCATCTGTATTGACAATGAGCCGGCACGCATTGTCCACAATCTGCTGCTCACAGATACGACGCGACTCCGGCTCCGGCGTATCTCCCTCCGCCAGATGGAGATTCTTCACTGCCGCCAGCGTGTGCGCCGTGTGCACAAACGGAATGTCAAGCAAATCCGACAGCAGCCACCCCACCTGGCCAGAGAGCCAGTAGTGCGAATGGATCAGGTCGTATTCAATCCCCTGTTTGCGGGCGAATTCAATGACCCCACCGGCAAAGGCCGGCATCTGCGTAGCCAGGTCTGACTTCTCCAGCCCCTCATATGGGCCAGCCACGATGTTGATGACGCGGAAGTTCTCACTGACCTGAATCACCGGTCCATCACTGGAACGCGTGGCGCGGGTGAAAACGTCCACTTTCACACCGCGTCGTGCCAGCTCCTCGCAGGTGCGCAGCACGTAGACATTCATGCCACCAGCGTCACCGATGCCCGGTTGTTCCAGCGGAGAGGTATGCATGGAGATCATCGCGATGCGGTTCGGCCACGCCGGGGTGTTAGAGGTGGCTGCGTCTGCGCCCGCCGTTGCCGCCGGAAATGTTTCGCTCATGCTGCCCAGAGTGCCTACGCCAGGGGCAACCCCGCAAATGAGTACCTCAAATACGTGTATCGGAATTCCGGCATCGCAGTGCGACGTACGGCACAATAGAGGTCGATACCTACTACGTCGTAAGTTATTATCACCTCACGACATAGTCAGGTGCTAAACAAAAACCTAGGAGGACCCCATGGCCGATACATCCAGCTCACACGCTGCAAATGACTCCGCCCCAGCTCACGGTTCCACACCCAACGCTGCGGTTTCCAAAGCCTGGCTGAACCTGTATCCGGAGTGGACCCCACCCCACATCGACTACAACTTCGACACCCTCCTAGACGTCTACCGCCACACTCTGAGCAACCACCCGCGCCGCAAGGCATTGACCTTCTTCGGTCGCTCCACCTCCTATGCCGAGCTAGATGTCAAGGTTCGCAGCGTTGCCGCCGGCCTGCGCGCACTCGGTGTACGCAAAGGCGATCGCGTGGCGCTGCTCATGCCGAACTGCCCGCAGCACGTCATCGCCTACTGGGCAGTTCTGCACCTCGGCGCTGTTGCCGTAGAGCACAACCCCCTCTACACCGCCCACGAACTGCGCCACCCGTTCAACGACCACGGCGCCCGCTTTGCCATCTGCTGGGACAAGATCGTCCCCGTACTTGAAGACCTTCGCAACAACACCCCGCTCGAGACCATCATCGCAGTCAACATGCTGCAGGACCTGCCGTTTGTCATGCGCACCGCCCTGTCGATCCCGCTGCCGAAACTCCGCGCCGCCCGCGCTAAGCTGCACTCCTCCGCACCGCAGGTCATGGGTTTTGACGCTTTGCTTCACGACGCCGTCGGCGGAGATGGCCACGACCTCCAGGCCGATGAATCCATCACTGCCGATGACACTGCAGTGATGATGTACACCTCTGGCACCACGGGCTCGCCAAAGGGCGCGCAGCTGAGCCACCGCGGGCTGGTCGCCAACATTCTGCAGGGCAAGGCCTGGGTGCCGGGCCTCGGCAAGGAGCGGGAAATCTCCCTCGGCGTTCTGCCGATGTTCCATGCCTACGGCCTGACCATTGTCACCAACTTGTCCATGCTGATTGGCGCTGAACTGGTGCTGGTGCCGGCACCGGAGATTCCGCTGATTATGAAGGTGATGAAGAACAACCGCCCGACATGGGTGCCTGGTGTGCCGACTCTCTACGAGAAGATTGTCGAAGCAGCCGAGCGCGATAATGTCGACCTCTCTGGCGTGAAGTTCGCTTTCTGCGGTGCTGCTACCCTGCCGGTTTCCCTCGTGCAGAAGTGGGAGAAGCTCACTGGCGGTCGCCTCGTCGAGGGCTACGGCCTCACCGAAACCTCGCCGATTATCGTCGGCAACCCGATGGACGGTAACCGCCGCCCCGGCTACGTTGGCCTGCCATTCCCGGACACCGAGGTCGCCATCGTTGACCCCGAAGATCCCACCAAGCTCCGCGCTGACGGCGAGGAGGGCGAGGTCATCGTCCGAGGCCCACAGGTTTTCGCCGGTTATCTCAACCTCCCGGAGGCAACGGAGAAGTCCTTCACCGATGGGCCTGCTGAGCTTCCCGCTGGCGATTGTTGGTACCGCACCGGCGATGTCGGAGTCATGGAGTCGGACGGCTTCATCAAGCTGGTTGCCCGCATCAAGGAGGTCATCATCACCGGTGGCTTCAATGTCTACCCGGCCGAAGTCGAGGAAGTACTGCTCTCCCACCCGGACATCACCGATGCCACGGTCGTCGGCCTGCCAAAGAGCGACGGTTCCGAGATGGTCGTGGCCGCCATTACCCTTGCTGACTACGCCCGACTGGATTCCGACGCCTACCGCGACCACTGCTACGACAACCTGACCCGGTACAAGGTGCCGCGCGCATTCTTCCACCTCGAGGAACTACCTCGCGACCAGATGGGCAAGGTCCGCCGCCGCGATGTCCGCGACGTGCTGCTCACACAGCTGGAGCAGAAGGGCCAGAGCGTCGATTCGCTTTACCACCGCAAGCACCATTAGTTCACGGTGGTTTTGTAGTTGGGATTGGGGGCCTGGGTAGGCCTGGCTCCTATCCCCTTAAGGCGGATCCCCCGGCTCCCCCCCCCGGACTTGGTGACTAGGTTTATGACAAAAAACTGCGGGTGAATGTCATTCATGTGTCATAAACTTAGTCACTTTCTCTATCCCTACCCTTGAGAGAAGGCCCGGGAGCGCAAGCTGAGGACTACCCAGCGGTTCTGTCAGCCCCAGCGGCTCCGCCAGCCCCATCAGTCACGCCAGCCTCTCCAGCCCGCCCCCACTGGCCATCAGCCACCCGCCGCGGACCTAATCGATGCTCACGCCGACCCACACCGGCTCGGGCACCAGGGTCACACCGAAGGCCTTTTCCACACCAGCACGCACATCGCGTGCCAAAGCCACCAAGTCGGCGGCGGTCGTAGGCGTACCATCGCCAGACTCCCCGCGGTTGGTCAAAGCAAGAGTGTGCTTAGTCGACAGTCGTGCGGGCGCACCGTCACCGGGGTAGCCCTTGGGGAATCCGGCGCGCTCGATAAGCCACGCCGCCGAGAGCTTCACAGCCCCCTCGTGGCCGGGGCCAGCGGGGAATGCGGGCATATTCGCGGCTTCATCGGCCCCCCGCAGCGCGGCAACCTTTGCACGCACGGCCTCCACCGAGCTCTCCGGAATGATTGGGTTGGTAAAGAAAGAACCCGCCGACCAGGTATCGCGGTCAGCATCTTCGAGCACCATACCCTTGCCCCGGCGCAGCTCAAGCACCTTTTCGCGCACCAGCTCAGCCGGCCTGCGAATCTCGCCAGCCGCAGCCTCGGCCTCGTCGACGCCCAGGCGCCGCGCCAGTTCGCCATAGCGAAGTGGCGCGGACATCCCATCCACGCTGAGCTCGAACCGCACGGCCAGCACCACTGCCCGTGCGGTGAACTTCAAGTTCGAGTAGCGGTAGGAAAGGTCGAGAGACTCCGGTTCCACCCACTCGACCGAGCCGGTTGCGCGGTCGTAAAGCTGCACCGCGTCCAGGACCTGCGACACCTCCGCGCCGTATGCACCAACGTTCTGCACCGGTGTGGCTCCGGCCGATCCCGGAATACCCGACAGGCATTCGAGGCCACCAAAACCTGCGTCAACGCTCATCTCGACGACCTCGTCCCAGACCGCACCGGCCTCGGCCTCCAAGATTGCCGACACGGACTCTAGCCCGTGTCCGCGAGTGCTCATGGTCACGTTGTCGGCCTCGATCACTACAGCCACCAGCGGCTCGAGGTCATCGGCTACCACCAGGTTGGATCCGCCTCCCACGATGAGGAGGGGCACGTTAGCGTCGTCAAGCGCGCGTACAACATCGACCACAGCGTCCGTCGTGCTACACCGGACGACGGCACGCGGCACCCCGCCGAGGCGGAGCGTCGTCAAATCCGCGAAAGCGGTATGCGTGCTGAGCTCCACCCCCTCTAGCCCCGCAAGCCCATCGATGGCTTCTTCCATGTCGGAGGTCAGGTGAATTGGGTTCGGCGATTGGTCGAGATTTTCCACGCCCCTAGCGTAGTGCAAATTACGTATCATCAAGCGCATGACTACGACTAACACGCACACCGTCAACTTCGACCAGCCGATTGAGAAGGTTTACGAGGCCCTCACCGACGCCGGTTTCTGGGAGAAGGTCGCAAACCGTTTCTCGGCAGCTGACGGCAAGGTGGAAAAGTTCGAGACCACCGACGCTGGCACCACCGTCGTGATTCGCCAGACCGTCTCTGCTGACAAGATTCCGGCGCAGGCGCAGAAGTTCGTTAAGTCCGGGGTCGGCATGACGCGCACGTTCGTCATCAGCCCGCTTAACGACGACGGCGCGACCTCCACCGTGACCACAGAAGCTTCGGGCGTACCGGCGTCCTTCAGTGCGTCCCAGAAGCTCACCGCCCAGGGTGAAGGTTCAGTGCTGACCACCAACTCCGAGTTCGCCATCAACGTGCCGCTGCTCGGTGGCAAGCTCGAAGAGAAGGCAGCTCCGTACCTGGAGCGCGTCCTCAACGCTGAGACCGCTGTGCTGGCGGACTACGTCGCTAAGTAGGTTGCGCAGCGGGAGCACTCCGGGGCGGCACCGGGGGCGGACACCGGAGCGAAGAAAGGTGGTAGCGGCGGAGCCGTCGTTAAGCAAGACTGGGAACCATGAGTTCTGCTAAACGCTCGTCGAGCGTCAAAGTCCTGCCCACCGTCCTCGGTGTCATCATCGTGGTGGCACTCATTGCGATCGCCGGCGAAATCGGCGTCCGGATGTTCGTGAGCAAGGAGATTTCCGACAGCTACCGCACCTCCGCCGAGGAGCGTGGTGCGACAGTCACTGAAGACCCCAAGGTTTCTTTCGGCACCCGCCCGATGCTGCTCGCCTTGGCCACCAAGTCCGTGCCCTCGATGGATCTGTCCACTCCGAACACGCTGGAGGTCAAGAACCCGGAAGCGCTGGGTGGCGCACCGGAGATCAACGGTGACCCGGCAGCGGAAGTGCACCTGGAAAACGTGGATCTGAGCAATCGTGCGGATCCGACGGCAGAGTCGCTGCGAGTAGATGTCACGATCCCACCTCAGCTGCTGCAGGCGCTGATTAACCGGGAAAGCGGTGTTCGCGCTTCCACGATCACGCCGCTGCCGGACGAAGGCCTGTTCAACATTGAATTCGCCTCCGGATTTGCGACCTCCAAGTTCCGCCCGATTGCTAACGGCGGTCACATCGAAATCAACCTGGAGGGCGGCTCAATCCTCGGCTTAAACCTCGATGGCCTGGCCGGCTGGCTGGGAGAGGCGAGCGGTACGCTGTTGAGCTACGACATCGGCCACGGCCTGCAGGTGGAGGAAGCGCACGTCACCGGGGAGGGCCTGGCGTTGACGCTGACGGGCGCAAATCTGCCTTTGTCGACCGTGAGCGAACTTACCTTTAGCTAGCAGGTAAGATACCGAGAATGACTCGCTCTCTCATCACCGCAAATAGCGGTACTCCCACCGAGCGCCAGTACATCTTCTCGCTCGGCTGTCCAGACCGTACCGGTATCGTTTCCACCCTGTCGACCTTCCTGTCCGACATTGGTGCGTGGATTACCGAGGCGGACTTCTTCTCCGACCCGGAGACCGGATGGTTTTTCACTCGCCAGGCGGTCCGCGCCGACGCTCTCGACCTGACGGTAGAAGAGCTGCGCGAGAAGTTCGCTGAGCTCGTCGGTGATTGGGGACCTGAGGTCCGCTGGAAGGTCACCGACAACGCTGTCCCGAAGCGCGCTGTCATCCTGGTGACCAAGGAAGGTCACTGCCTGCAGGATCTGCTCGGCCGCGTCGCACAGTCCGACTATCCGATGGAAATCGCTGCAGTAATTGGTAACCACCGCGATCTGGAGCCACTGGTCGCAGCGTATGACATTCCCTTCCACCACGTGCCCTTCCCCAAGGATGCCGTCGGAAAGCGTAAGGCATTCGATGAGGTCGCCGAGATTGTCGATGCCGAAAACCCGGATGCCATCGTGCTCGCACGTTTCATGCAGATTCTGCCGCCGGATCTGTGCGAAAAGTGGGAAGGCCGCGCGATCAATATCCACCACAGCTTCCTGCCGTCGTTCATGGGCGCGCGCCCGTACCTGCAGGCTTATCGACGTGGTGTGAAGCTCATCGGTGCCACCTGCCACTACGCCACTGAGGACCTCGACGACGGCCCGATTATTGAGCAGGACGTCATGCGTGTCTCCCACAAGTACACCGCTGCGGACATGCAGCGTGAGGGTCGCGATGCGGAGAAGCAGGTCCTCGCCCGCGGTTTGCGCTGGCACCTGGAGGACCGTGTGCAGGTCTACGGCAACCGCACCGTGGTGTTCCAGTAGGTTACCGTGGTGTTCCAGTAGGTTTTCGGGGAGCCAGACCTATCCCTATCCCCTCCCCCAGAAAGAAAGTGTCTGGGTTTATGACAAAATAACCGGGTTTTTCACCCAGAAACTGTCATAAACCCAGACACTTTCTCAGTTGTGCGGGCTAGCACCCGCCCGGGACTAATACCCGCCCTGTGCGTTCGACAAAATGTCCTTGATCTGTGGGCGGACATCCAGCCAGTAAATACCCGTGATGACTAGTCCGGCAATCAGCGGGATGCCCAGCATTGCCCAGCCCAGCCACGGCAGGAGCAGGAAGATAGCCGAACCGACCAGCATGCCGGCCCAGACGTTGCGGCTCTTGCGGTCTGCAGCGTCAAAGGCATCCGCGCGGGTGGTGATGACAAGCACCGCACCGATTAGCGCCAAGATGCCGATGACAAACGGAATGGCGAACTGAAACAGGACGTCCACATAGACAGAAATTGCCATCAGCGGCGAATCCGCAAGACTGGGCAAAGATGGTAACAGGCGCACCGGGGGAACAACTCCTTTAACAGGGATGCATTGCTTTTTACATGCTAACGCACGCGGTCTGATGTGCTGGGTTGTGCTGCTAAATAGCCCCAAACACCAAGGTCGACAGGGTGTAAATAGCCAAACCGGCCAGTGATCCGACAACCGTGCCGTTAACGCGAATGAACTGCAGATCGCGACCGACCATCAGTTCAATCTTGTCGGAAGCCTCATCGGCGTCCCAACGCTCGACGGTCTCGGAAATGATCGAGGTAATCTCGCCCGCGTAGTTCTCAGCGATGAAGACGACAGCCGCTTCCAGACGGCGGTCCATTCGTTTGCGCAACTCAGGATCGGACTGGATCCGCTCGCCGTAGCGGGCGGCCGTTTCCGAGACCTTCCGACGGAGCAGGGAGTCCGGGTCGCGGGCAGCGTCGACAAGCTTTGCGGATGTCGATGCCCAAATCTTCGCCGGTGCCTGTGTGACGGCGGCGGACGAAAGAATGTCAGTCTTAATCTCTTCGACCTTGGCGATGGTCTTCTCGTCGTTCTGCAAATCAACGGCGAGCTGCGTGAGGAAGCGGTGGAGCGCCAAGCGCGCGTCGTGCTTAGGGTCATGCTGCACCTGCCAGGTCCAATCAACCAGCTCGCGATAGACCTTGTCGCCGATGAGATCGTTGACAAAGCTCGGTGCCCAGGAGGGGGCGCGCTCTCCGACGAGTCGGTCGATAAGATTCTGCGAGCCCAGCGACTTCCGGTGCAGCCACTCAGCCATCTGCTGGACAATAGGCTCGGTGCGCCCTTCTTCGATCAGCTGCTCGAGAACCTTACCCGCTGGTGGCCCCCACTCCGGGGCTGCAACTTCGTCGATGACTGCTGACTTCAGCACTGCGGCGGCATCGTCAGGATTAATCGCCTCCAGCACATTTCCGGTGAACTTACCGACCTCTGCGGACACTTTGTCGGCGTTTCCCGGCGCTACCAGCCATTCGCCGATACGCTCAGGAATCTCGGCCTTACGCACCTTGTCCACAATCAAAGCGGGGTTCAGGAAGTTATCACCGACGAACTGCGCCAGGGACTCACCGACCTGGTCCTTCTTGCGGCGGACGATAGCGGTGTGTGGGATAGGAATGCCGAGCGGGTGGCGGAACAGAGCTACGACTGCGAACCAATCGGCGAGGGCACCGACCATGCCTGCCTCAGAAGCAGCGCGAACGTAGCCCACCCACGCGGGCACAACTTCGCCTGCGGATAAGTGTGAAGACTCAATACCGCGGCATGTGAAATACACAGCGGTTGCGATGACCAGCAGCATCGTAGCGAAGGCCTTGGCCTTACGCAGTTGCGCACGTTTTTCCGCCTCAACCTCTGGTGATGGCCCGGGAACTTCGAGACGGTCCGAGACCGTATCTACAGCTGCCGGGAGCTTAGCGGGGTTGTTATCCATGTGTATAGATTAGGCGCCGAAAACGCGAAAATGCCACCGCGCCGCAGTCCGCTTTTGGTGAGAGAGGTACTTCTCAATACTTCCCTACCCCAGCGCACTGTGCACAGTGGCATCAACTGTGGAGGTGCTAGTTCAAAAGGCTAGCGTTGCATCCGCCTAGAGGCGAGCCCCTTTAAACTGGGGCAAGCCTTTAGTGGTGAGTGCCGAATTCCTTTCGGTAAGCCTTGTAGTCACGACGACCGACGCTAATCAGCGCGAAACCGCCGATGGTCATGATCAGAGCGAGAATCAGGCCACCCCACATGAAGGCGGAGCCATCAAATGCCATCTGATTGGTGTAATCAGCGTAGTTCGCAGCGTCCTTAGCCAGCATGCCGTGGCTGTGCGCAGCTTCAGCATTCTCAGACTTGAGCACAGTCGACAGACCGAAGATGAACACGCCCCAGGCTGCCAGAGAGGCAAGGACGAGTCCGGCACCAATCCAAGTGGTGCTCTTGTGGAGCGACGAGTACTCGGCATTCATGCTCTGCGGCACGTAACCGTCGACGAAGTGCTCCTCGCCGCGGTAACGCTTAACTGCATTCGCCATTGTTTATGTCCCTTTCTGGAGAACCTTAGTTAGGAAAGAGTCTAGTCGTCCTTACCGCGGAAGAACGAACGAGCTCGTTCCTTGGTAACGGCGGCAACCGCAGTCAGCGGGATACCTGCCGGGCAGACGTCAGCACATTCACCATAGAGGGAGCACGGACCGAAGGTGCCTTCGACCTCGTCAACCATCTTGCGAGCACGCTTGCCACGCTCTTCCTTACCCAGCGGGACCAGGGAGAGGTGAACCAGCTTTGCGCCGGTGAACAGGTGTGCAGCACCGTTCGGGCAAGCTGCGACACAAGCACCACAGCCGATGCAGGCTGCGTGGTCAAGTGCGAACTCAGCCGTCTCGTGGTTCAGGTGCAGAGTATCTGCATCCGGAGCGGTACCAGCGTTGATGGAGACGTAGCCACCCTGCTCGAGGACACGGTCCAGAGCGGAGCGGTCAACGACCATGTCCTTGATGACCGGGTATGCGGCGGAGCGCATCGGCTCAATCTTCAGGGTGTCACCATCGCTGAACTGGTGCAGACGCTGCTGACAGGTCGGGGTGTTCTGGCCCGGGCCGTGCGGACGACCGTTGACGTTCAGACCACAGGTACCACAGATACCCTCACGGCAGTCAGATGCGAACGCGAACGGCTCCTTGCCGGACTCGACGTACTTGGAGTTGACGTGGTCAAGCAGCTCCAGGATCGACATCTCTGCGACGGCGTCGTCAACGTCAACGGATTCAAAGTGTCCCTCGACGTTCGGACCTGCTTGGCGCCAGATTTCAAGGTGCAGTTTCATTACTTGTAGTTCCTTGTCATGAGCGGGACGGCTTCGAAGGTGAGCGGCTCGGCGTGGCGAATGAATTCGTGACCGGACTGATCCCATGCAGGACCATTGTTGCCTCGCTCCCATGCGGAAACGAAGCACCAGTTAGCGTCATCGCGCTCTGCCTCGCCATCTTCGGAGATGTGGTCATCGCGGTAGTGAGCACCACAGGACTCATCGCGGTCGAGGGCGTCGACACACATGAGCTCACCGAGGTCGATGTAGTCAGCAACGCGGTTAGCGTACTCGAGCTGCTGGTTCATCTCGTTCGGCTCACCCGGGATGAACAGGTCAGACCAGAATGCCTTACGCAGTTCGCGGATCTCCTCGATACCGCGAGCCAGGTCTTCCTTGTTACGGGCCACACCACAGTCGCGGTAGAGAATCTCACCGAGCTGACGGTGGAAGTACTCAGCGCCGTGCTTACCCTGGATGCTCATCAGCTTGTCCAGGCGAGCCTGAGCGCGGTCCAGTGCTTCCTTGGCCTCCGGGGCATCCTCAGCCAGGCGGTCGGTACCGAGCAGCGGGCCGAGGTAGTTCGGAATGGTGAACGGCAGGGTGAACCAACCGTCGACCGAACCGGACAGCAGGGAGTTTGCACCAAGACGGTTTGCACCGTGGTAGGTCCAGGATGCCTCGCCACCGGTGAACAGACCCGGGATGGAGGTCATCTGGTTGAAGTCAGACCACAGGCCACCCATGGTGAAGTGGCAGGTCGGAGCAATACGCATCGGAACCTTGTACGGGTCCTCACCGATTGCCTCTTCGTACATCTGAATCAGGTTCGAGTAGCGTTCCTTGATGACCGGCTGGCCCAGGCGCTCAATTGCGTCACGCAGATCCAGGTAGACGGAGTTCTTCAGCGGGCCAACACCGTAGCCGGCGTTAATCTGCTGAGAGTTGGCACGGGAAGCGACGTCACGCGGGACGAGGTTACCGAATGCCGGGTAGCGACGCTCCAGGAAGTAGTCGCGCTCGTCCTCCGGGATGTCGTTGGCCGGGCGCTCGTCGCCCTTCTTCTTCGGGGTCCAAATACGTGCGTCGTTACGCAGCGACTCGGACATCAGAATGGTCTTCGACTGCCAGTGCGCGTTGACCGGAAGACCGGTCGGGTGGAACTGGATGAAGGACGGGGATGCGAAGTAAGCACCCTGGTCGTATGCACGCATGATGGCCGAAGCGTTGGAGTTCTTGGCCAGCGTGGACATGTGGTAGACGTTGCCGTAACCGCCGGTAGCCAGAATAACTGCGTGAGCAGTGTGAACGGTCAGCTCACCATTGATGAGGTTACGCATGATGGCACCCTGGCAACGGCCGTCGGCGACGATAATGTCAACCAGCTCGTTGTGGGTGAAGATCTCGACGTTGCCGAGACCAATCTGACGCTGCAGAGCCGAGGTAGTCGACAGCTGCAGCTGCTGACCCGTCTGACCACGGGTGTAGTACGTACGGGAGACCTGCACACCACCGAAGGAACGGGTTGCCAGGGTACCGCCGTACTCGCGAGCGAACGGAGCACCAATTGCATTCAGGTGGTCGATGACGCGGACGGACTCGACAGCCAGACGCCAGCAGTCGTTCTCGCGGCAGCGGTAGTCGCCGCCCTTAACCGTGTCCTTGACGTGGCGGTAAGCGCCGTCGTTGTCGACCTTCTTACCGCGAGCGGAGTTGACACCACCCTGTGCAGCAATGGAGTGCGCACGGCGCGGAGCGTCGTGGTAGGTGAAAACCTGCACGTCGTAGCCGAGCTCACCGAGGGCAGCAGCGGCAGCGCCGCCAGCCAGGCCGGTACCGACGACCATGACGCGGAACTTACGACGGTTCAGCGGCGAAACCAGGTTGGCGTGATCCTTCTGGTACTGCCAGTGGTCCTTCATGGAGACCTTGTCACCCGGGGAGTTATCGGACAGAACCTTGCCGATCTTGACCCCGTCGACAGCGCTTTCCGGCGCGCGGAAGTCCGCAGCGACGGTTGCTTCAGTGTTAGTCATAGTAAATTTCCTCCTCGACCTACGAGACCAGACCGGTCAGGACGGCGACTGGGATGAAGATGTTGCCGACAACAACCAGCAGCGGCAGCAGGCCGGACAGGAACAGCAGAACCTTGCGCCAGCGCTTACCGGTGATACCGAGGTCGGAAGTAGCGGTCCACAGACCGTGGGACAGGTGCAGCAGCAGAGCGAGCTGAGCAATGATGTACCAAACAACAACACCCGGACGCGAGAAGGATGCAACCACGTTCCGGTATGCCTCACCGTGCTCGAAAGAAGACGGAGCAACGCCAGCACCGATGGTCAGGTCCAGCAGGTGGAAGATGATGAAGGCCAGCAGCACGATGCCGGTGATCACCATCGAACGTGCGGTAAAGGTGTTCCAGCTGGACACCATGCCCTGACGGCGGAACTTGCCGCGGGACTGCTTAGCACGTGCAGCCAGGGTGAGGCCACCGAAAATGTGCAGGACAATAGCTACCAGCAGGACAATGCGGAAAATCCACAGAATGCCCTCGTTCGGAACTGCCGGAGCACCGACAGTGCGCAGGAAGGTCGCGTATGCGTTGAAGTCTTCCTCGCCAGCGAAAATCTTCAGGTTACCCAGCATGTGGACAATAACGAAGAGGCCAAACAGCACGCCAGTGACGGCCATGGTCAGCTTCAGAGCCCATGAAGGGTATTTAGGCTGCTCGCGCAGCGGTTCTACATTAATTTTGCCGTGCGCGATTGCGTCACGGTTTGAACTTTTAACAGTCATGGCACCTCCAGTGTCATATTCACTCTAAAGTCACACAGCGCCTGGTAAACATTTTTCCCCCTTTTGGGTGGGGATTTTCACAGGTTACCTAGGTCTTTTCTCCGCCTTTTCTCAGGTTATCGCATTTTAGCCACTTCTGAGGTCGTCGCTGCATAAACCCTCTCCCCCACCATAAAAACGCGCCTACCCCGACTTTTGCCGATTTTTCACCCGCCCAAACCGACTAATAACGCAACATAAATAGCACGAAAATAGAAAACCGCCCACTTTTCTCAGGTGGACGGATTTAATACTCAATAATTATGTTGCGAAATTCTTTATTTTTACCCCTGCCGAATTCCCCAAAGGCCCAAACAGCCACCCCCCCAACAGGCAATCCCCCCCATTGGCACCGGTACGGCCGAAGCCGTCCGACTAATCCTCGCCCTGATCCGAGTTCGCCATCACCACGGTCAACGGCTCCGGGCCAATGATCACCTCATGGCCTGCGACCATAATCGGCCCAACCTGGTGGTCTCCCTCCTCCAGGACGACTTCCACCGTGCGGCCGCGCACCGTCACTCGGATACGACAACCACGAATAGTGACTCGGTACGTCAGACCACTCCAGTCCTCCGGCAGACGCGGGTCAATACTGTAGCGGCCGTCATGATCGCGGAAACCACCGAAGCCATAGACCAGGGACTGCCACACACCACCGGCAGATGCCACGTGGACACCATCGGCAGCGTTGCCATGCAAGTTCGCCAGGTCCACATAGAGTCCGCGGAGGAAGAAATCCATTGCCTGCTCCTGCAAGCCCAACTCGGCCGCAACAATGGACTGCACAACGGCGGACAGCGAGGAATCACCAGTGGTGAGCGGATCGTAATACATGTAGTCTGCGCGCT
Organism: Corynebacterium sp. 5QC2CO; assembly: GCF_024580435.1. Lineage (NCBI taxonomy): Bacteria > Bacillati > Actinomycetota > Actinomycetes > Mycobacteriales > Corynebacteriaceae > Corynebacterium > Corynebacterium sp. 5QC2CO. The sequence goes on from NZ_JANIKI010000004.1 coordinate 82,521, forward strand.
TTTGTTCCGTCGTAAAGCGATTGCCCATGAGGAACAGTGCGAGGACGACGTCCGCCTGCTTAATGACCTGGTGACGGTAAATCGTCAGCGGGTGGTAATGCAGCAGCAACGGGCGCAGGGGTCCGACCTCGGGATCGTCGAGATTCCAGCGCTTACGCAGTAGGAACTGGTCATCCTGAGGGTGAATGCCGAGCTTCTCATCGAACGGGATGTACATCGCCTCAGCGGCCTGCTCCCATTCTTCAACCTCGCGCTCGGTGAGGTCGAAGCGGTTGGTCAGTTCGCGATAGGCGGCAGGGCGATCACGCTTCATCTGCTTGACGACGTCCGCAGCAACCCGCAGGTTATACTGCGCCATCACGTTGGTGTACAGGTTGTTGTTCACCACCGTGTTGTACTCATCCGGACCGGTGACGCTGTGAATCTGGAACTCTCGCTGCTCAGCATCGAAGAAGCCCAGCGACATCCAAAACCTGGCCGTGCCGAGCAGTAGATCAGTGCCCTCCTTGAGCAGGAACTCCTCATCGCCGGAGGCATAGACGTACTTCATCATCGCGTACACGATGTCCGCATCAATGTGGTACTGCGCCGTGCCGGCCTCAAAGTAGGCCGAGGACTCCTGCCCATTGATAGTGCGCCACGGGAAGAGGGCACCGTCGTGCGCCAGTTCGTCAGCACGCGCCCACGCGGCTTCGAGCATGTCCCAGCGGAAACGCATGGCATTGCGCGAGAATTGCGGCGACGTATAGGTAAGGAATGGGGTCACGTAGATTTCCGTGTCCCAGAAGTAGTGGCCGCCGTAGCCGGTGCCGGTCATTCCCTTGGCTGGGACGCCTTGGAATTCGGCGCGGGCGGCGGCCTGGATAATCTGCCAAATGTTCCAGCGCACTGCCTGCTGAATCTCTGGCTGATTGTAAATGACCACGTCAGAGCGCTCCCAGAAGCGTTCGAGCCACTCTTCCTGGTTCTCCATCAGCCCCAGCATGCCGATGCGACCGACGCGGTTCAGAGTGCGCTCACAGCGGAATGCCAGCTCTTCGGCACGCACCTTTCGGGAGGAGTGGTACGCGACCAGCTTCTCCAGGCGTATAACAGTGCCGACCGGCGCATCCAGATTGAACAGGGAGCTGGCCACATCCGGCTCGGTCGACTGCGAAATCTCTACGAACGGCTCCGTGCCGTCGGGAGTGTGGACAGTAAAGGTGTGGTCCATGGAGGTGGCCACGGTCATACCGGAGTTCGCGCAGCGGTAGCCCAGCGTCGAGCGCTGCCCGTGCGCCGATTCCGACTGAAATATCGGAATGAGAACGCGGTCTTCCAGCGCCTCGGCGCGACGGGGATCCAGTTCGGTGCCCTGCGCTTTAGCGGCATCGTGGTATTCGTCCTCGCCGTCCTGGCGGTTGAGGATCTGCGAGTTAATCATCACCGCAGCATCCGCATCCAGCAGCTCGACTTCCAGACTCATCGCGGCGACATGCTTTTCCTGGAAAGACACCATGCGCTCAGAGGTGACGCGAACGTGCTTGCCACCCGGGGTACGCCAGATGAACCGACGACGCAGCACCCCCTCACGGAAATCCAGACTACGTTCGTAGTCGCTGACCTCAGCATTGCCGAGACGCAGGGGCTCATCGTCAATGTAGAGACGCATTGCCTTGGCGTCCGGAGCATTGGCAATCGTCTGCCCCTGGCGGGCTAGGCCGTAGGCATCCTCGGCGTGCCTAATTGGCCAGGTCTCATGCAGACCGTTGATATAAGTGCCGTGTTCACTGGAGTCCCGGCCCTCCGGCGGGTTTCCACGCATGCCGATGTACCCGTTCGACAGCGCAAACAGCGTCTCGCCCAAACCGAGCGGGAGGCCGTTCGGCTTCGTCTCAATCAGACGCCACTCATCGACCGGAGTGATGTCTCGGTCCATGAGTCCCTCGGCATTCACCAGGTGGTGGTGCTTATCCGCACGACCCGCCGGGAAGTTACGACGCTCCTTACGACGAACTGGGGACACCGTCTCCTCCTGCTGTTCAGCCTCTGCGGTCTCCGCGTCGTGACCCTGCCCCTGCGGAATCACACGCTCGGTCTCGTCGACTGCTGCCGTGGTCGAATCGTTGGCCATTATGCCTTCCGGTTTTGTCTCAGCCATTTGTCACGAGCCAGCCTAGACGAGTTCCGCCAAGTCACTGACCACAACGTCGGCGCCCGCTCGGCGCAGCGCTTCCGCACCAGCACCGCGGTCAACACCAATGACCAGACCAAATGCGCCGGCTGCACCCGCTTGCACACCACTGATGGCATCCTCGACCACTACAGCATCGCGCGGCGCTACCCCCAGGTTCTCCGCCGCGTACACGAAAGTATCGGCGGCTGGCTTCCCCGGCAGGTTGTTCTCGTGCGCCACCACGCCGTCAACGATCTCCACGAACCGCTCACGCAGCCCAGCGGCCGTCAGCACCGGCACCGCGTTCTTCGATGAACTAACCACCGCCAACTGTGGTTTTTCGCTTGCCGACGCGTCCCCCGCGCCCTGTAACTCGTCGAGCAGCGCGACCGACCCCGGGTAGGCCTCAATTCCCTTCTCGACTCGCGCCAAGAAGTCATCATTCTTGCGCTTCCCGAGCCCCACAATCGTCTCGTCTTTCGCTGTGTCCTCATCGCTACCGTGTGGCAGCGAGATGCCGCGCGATTCGAGAATTGCTGCGATGCCCTCATCGCGTCGGCGGCCATCGAGGTAGGTGAAGTAGTCCTCCTCTGTGTAGGCCGAGACACCCTTGTGCTCGAAGTAGTCGCTAAACATGTCCGCCCACGCCTGCTCGTGCACATCAGCGGTAGGGGTAATTACCCCGTCGAGGTCAAAGAGGATTGCGCCCGCGCTATGGAGGAATTCTTTGGCCTTGGCAAGGTTGTTAGCACTGTCGGTCGTGGAATTAGTCATGGGGGGTCGCAGCTCCTTGGACGTTGCAGACTGCATATTCTCAATTAACTTCCCAATCAACGCTAGCAACGTTGCCCCTACCCCGCTTGTGAACCCGGGTATCTCGAATCTGAGAATCATGGTGCGCTTCCAACATGAGCACTCAATGCGAGTGCTCCCAGCACAAGCTCGCCCTGCACCCCAAAACAAAACTGCCGGCGCGCATGCGCGCCGGCAGTTTGGGTATCTATTTTGTTATTTCAGGCTCGGCAGCCGCAGCCCGACCAAGAATTAATCCTGGTCGATGCCCTCGCGCTTCTTGAACTCCAGGCGACGGCGGTGCAGGATCGGCTCGGTGTAACCGGACGGTTGGTTCACACCATCGAGGATGAGCTCCTTGGCAGCCTGGAAACCAATGGACTTGTCGAAGTCCGGAGCCATCGGCAGGTATGCCTCATCGCCCTCGTTCTGGCGGTCAACGACCTCGGCCATGCGCTGAAGCGAATCGATGATTTGCTCCTCGGTGACAACACCGTGCAGCAGCCAGTTAGCCAGAGTCTGGGAGGAAATACGCAGGGTAGCGCGGTCCTCCATCAGGTCAACATCGTTGATGTCCGGCACCTTGGAGCAGCCAACACCCTGCTCAACCCAGCGGATAACGTAGCCCAGGATGGACTGGCAGTTGTTGTCCAGCTCGTTAGCCTTGTCTTCATCGGACCAGTCAGCGCCCGGCTCGCCAGCCTTAGCTGCCGCTACCGGGATGGTGAGCAGATCACCGAAGGTGTCGCGGCGACCGTCGGTAAGCAGCTTGTCCTGAACGCCGAAGACGTCAACCTCGTGGTAGTGGGTAGCGTGCAGCACGCCACCGGTCGGGGACGGAACCCACGCGGTGGAAGCACCCTGCTTTGGCTGACCAATCTTCTGCTCCAGCAGCTCCGCCATCTGCTCGGTCATGGCCCACATGCCCTTACCAATCTGAGCCTTGCCCTGCAGGCCGTGTGCCAGACCGGAGTCAACGTTGTTGTCCTCGTAAGCCAGCATCCACGGAGCGGTCTTCTGAACAGCCTTGCGGAACATCGGACCAGCCTGGATGGAGGTGTGGATCTCATCACCAGTGCGGTCCATGAAGCCGGTGTTAATGAAGACGACACGCTCGGAAACAGCCTTGATGGCGGCGTCCAGGTTGACGGAGGTACGACGCTCCTCGTCCATCAGGCCGACCTTCAGGGTGTTGTGCGGCAGACCCAGCAGCTTCTCAACGTCTGCGAACAGCTCGTTGGTGAAAGCAGCCTCATCCGGGCCGTGCTGCTTCGGCTTCACGATGTAGATGGAACCGGTACGGGAGTTCTTACGTGCGTTGTCCTGGTCCAGGCCCGGGATTGCACACACAGCGGTGACGACGGCATCCATGATGCCCTCGAAAATCTCCTCGCCGTCGCGGTCGAGGATGGCCGGGTTCTGCATCAGGTGGCCGACGTTACGGACCAGGTTCAGGGAACGACCGTGCAGGGTGACCTCGGAACCGTCAAGAGCGGTGTAAGTGCGGTCGTCGTTGATGGTACGAGACAGCTTCTTGCCACCACGGGTGAACTCGACTGCGAGGTCACCGACGTTCAGGCCCAGCCAGTTGGTGTAACCCAGGGTCTTGTCAGCAGCGTCAACTGCGGCGACAGAGTCCTCGAGGTCCATGATGTTGGTGACAGCGGCTTCCAGGATGATGTCCTTGACGCCAGCCTTGTCGGTCTTGCCAACCGGGGACTCCGGGTCAATCAGCAGCTGGATGTGCAGACCGTTGTGCTTGAAGTAAATGGACTCCGGTGCGTCCTTGTCGCCGGTGTAGCCGACCAGGGTCTCCGGCTCGCGCAGACCGGAGGTAGCGCCGCCTTCCAGGGTTGCCTGCAGGTGACCGTCGACAATGTCATAAGAGGTGACGTCCGCATGGGAACCGTCGACCAGCGGCAGAGCCTTGTCCAGGAAGTCACGACCCCATGCGATAACGCGGTCACCGCGGACCTTGTTGTAGCCCGGGGTGTCCTTCTCCGCACCGCCATCTTCAGGAATAGCGTTGGTGCCGTACAGCGCGTCGTAAAGCGAGCCCCAGCGTGCGTTCGCAGCGTTGATGGCGAAACGGGCGTTGAGGACCGGCACAACCAGCTGCGGGCCAGCGGTGGAAGTGATCTCGGTGTCGACGTTAGCGGTAGTGACCTGGAAGTCACCCGGGTTGTCAACGAGGTAGCCAATTTCCTTCAGGAATGCGACGTACTCATCCTGATTCTGCTCGCCCGGGTGTTCCTTGTACCAAGCGTCGAGCTTTTCCTGCAGCTCATCGCGCTTGGCCAGCAGCTCGCGGTTGCGCGGAGTGTACTTAGCGACAATGTCACCGAAGCCGTTCCAGAACGCGTCCTTGTCCTCAATGCCGGCGGCGGGGAGTGCGGTGTCATTAACGAAGTCGTAAAGAACCTTCGCGACCTGCATTCCACCTGCCGAAATACGCTGTGCCATTGCTCTCCTCAAAACTATTGATTGCAATTTGCCCATCCAGCCACGGCCACGTAAGCAGCTCACACTGGATGCGTTGTTCCCCTACTGTATGTGATTCGGCGCACTTATGAACCGTCTTTTTCCATAACCGCCAACCGTCAGCCCGATATAGCGCCGCTCACATTTGCCATTTCATTCGCTTTACGACGAGCACCCCGCGAACAGACCCCACCCCCTCCCCGATGACCATTCGGGCATTCAATCCTGACACCACAACCAGCCCTCCCCCACCCGCATTGACTGCAGCATCCCCGGCACTCTTTCCTCCAGCCACGGAACACCACACGCAATGGGAAAGTGTCGCGCCTCACAGACATTTACTATTGCGACCTGCGTATCAACGGACAGCGACCAACCGCGTCGCTACAGCCTCCACCTTCAAACCAGACCATAAAAGCGAGATGACAACCGAGACCCTGACCACTATCCAGGGACGCTCCGGCGGGGGATTTGACGGTGTAACGGCAGTGTATTTAGAAGCCCATTTCTACCTTTACGGCCGTAATTTCGGGGGTAGCGAAACACCCCCTAAACCCCAAACACTGTTAACGGCCAGCTTTGATAATTACCAAAATATAAATCACCCCAAAGCGGGGGGAACATTATTAGCGAGCCCGCCACAAGGAAATAACAGTACAAATGTACCGGCCGGTCACAGGCGAAAATCGCTAAAGCCAAGCTACACATTGCAATGTTTGCAATCTTCACAAGTGTTATCCGTATTACATACTTGAATTCACATCCGAAGCTGCTTGACGAACTTAACGCTATGCCCCAAAATGTGAGTCATGGCACGCGGAAGCGGACATTGTTTTTGTTCGCGTGTTTGCGTGCAGGGGTACAGCACTTTGCTAGCGCCCCTGCATTCACGTGACACCGCGGTCACTATCGGGTCAGCCTGTAGATCGGTTCTGTCGGAATTGTTCTTAAGTCAGCACCCGGAGTTCAAAAAGCAAGCAAAAGGAAGTGACTCCGTTTATGTCTAACGTTGGTAAGGCACGTACCGCCGCCGAAATCCAGAAGGATTGGGACGAGAACCCGCGCTGGGAAGGTATCACCCGCGACTACACCGCTGAGCAGGTTGCCGAGCTCCAGGGCACCGTCGTCGAGGAGAACACCCTCGCTCGCCGTGGCGCTGAGATCCTGTGGGAAGGCGTCAACGTTAAGGACGACTCCTACATCAACGCTCTGGGCGCACTGACCGGTAACATGGCCGTTCAGCAGGCTCGCGCTGGCCTGAAGGCTGTCTACCTCTCCGGTTGGCAGGTCGCTGGTGACGCTAACCTCTCCGGCCACACCTACCCGGACCAGTCCCTGTACCCGGCTAACTCCGTGCCGAACGTCGTTCGCCGCATCAACAACGCTCTGCTCCGCGCAGACGAGATCGCTCGCATCGAGGGCGACGACTCCGTCGACAACTGGCTGCTGCCGATCGTCGCTGACGGTGAGGCTGGCTTCGGTGGCGCTCTGAACGTCTACGAGCTGCAGAAGGCTATGATCAACGCTGGTGCCGCTGGTACCCACTGGGAGGACCAGCTCGCTTCTGAGAAGAAGTGTGGTCACCTGGGCGGCAAGGTCCTGATTCCGACCCAGCAGCACATCCGCACCCTGACCTCTGCTCGCCTGGCTGCTGACGTCTCCAACACCCCGACCGTCATCATCGCCCGCACCGACGCTGAGGCCGCTACCCTCATCACCTCTGACGTTGATGAGCGCGACCAGAAGTTCATCACCGGCGACCGCACTTCCGAGGGCTTCTACCACGTCCAGAACGGCCTGGAGCCGTGCATCGCTCGTGCGAAGTCCTACGCTCCGTACGCTGACATGATTTGGATGGAGACCGGTACTCCGGACCTCGAGCTGGCTAAGAAGTTCGCTGAGGGCGTCAAGGCTGAGTACCCGGATCAGCTCCTGGCTTACAACTGCTCCCCGTCCTTCAACTGGTCCGCTCACCTCGAGAAGGACGAGATCGCCAAGTTCCAGAACGAGCTGGGCAAGATGGGCTTCAAGTTCCAGTTCATTACCCTGGCTGGCTTCCACGCCCTGAACTACGGCATGTTCGACCTGGCTTACGGCTACGCTCGCGAGCAGATGTCCGCATTCGTCGACCTGCAGAACCGCGAGTTCGAGGCTGCCGAGAAGCGCGGCTTCACCGCTGTCAAGCACCAGCGCGAGGTTGGCGCTGGCTACTTCGACCGCATCGCCACCACCGTCGACCCGAACTCCTCCACCACCGCCCTGAAGGGCTCCACCGAGGAGGGTCAGTTCTAAGTCACTCGGCTTAGGGCTTAGGTCAAGGACCTAACTTCAACACCCAGCGAGGGTTGCACTTGCAGCCCTCGCTGGGTGTTTTTGTGTGTTCATCGACGTGTCGACTCCGGGCCGTCGTGAAGCGCGCCTAAGAACCTCAGCACCTACATACGTAAGCAAAGGTTGCAACGGTTTTCTACACAAGTTCAGCAAAGCCCGCGATATGCTGGGCAGTATGTCGAAAACCTATGTCGGATCCCGTCTCCGCCAGCTGCGCCGCGAGCGCGACCTCAGCCAGGCTGCGCTCGCGCAGGCGTTGGGCCTCTCGGCTAGTTACGTCAACCAGATTGAGCACGATGTCCGGCCCCTGACCGTGCCCGTTCTGCTTCGTATCACGGACACATTCGGCGTTGACGCGACTTTCTTCTCTCGCGATGACGACTCCCGCCTCCTCGCTGAGGTTCAGGACGTGGTGATGGACAAGGAGATCGCCAAGTCCCCCATGAATCTGCAGGAGATCTCGGAAATGGTTCGCGATCACCCCGACATCGCCCGCATTATGGTGGACATCCACCGCCGCTACCGCAATGTCACCGACAAACTCTCTCTGGCCACCGAGGAGCGCAACTTCGGCAACAGCACCGACACCGCCTCCGGCTCACAGGCGCTGACCATGCCACATGAGGAGGTCCGCGACTACTTCTACGCCCGCCAGAACTACATCGCTTCGGTCGACACCGCCGCCGAGGAGCTCGCCCGCGAGCTGCGCATCACCGACGAAACCACCGATGTGGTCTCTGTGCTGGCCGACAGGCTGTCCAACGACCATGGGATTCGGATTGCGCTGGAATCGTCGTTAGGCGATGTGCAGCACAGCCTTGATCGGCGGACGAAGACGCTCTACCTCGCGCGGCACCTCTCGCCGGGACAGCGGGCCTTCCGCATGGCCACGGAACTGGGGTTTTTGGAGCAGGGCGAGACCATTTCCGAAGCCGTCGCGTCCGGGCATTTCATGTCGGAAGAGTCGCGGAAGCTGGCGCAGCGCGGAGTCGCGACGTATTACGCGGCGGCGCTGATTCTGCCCTATGAGTCGTTCCATGCGATGGCTGAGTCGAAACGCTACGACATCGAGCTGTTGTCGCGCACGTATGGAGTCGGCTACGAGACCATCTGCCACCGACTGTCCACGATGCAACGCCCCAGCCTGCGCGGTATCCCGTGGACATTCGTGCGCGTCGACCGCGCGGGCAACATGTCCAAACGCCAATCCGCTACGGGCTTCCACTTCACGCATTCGGGCGGTACCTGCCCGCTGTGGAACGTCTACGAGACTTTCTCCTACCCCGGCAAGGTCATGCGGCAGGTCGCGCTCATGCCGGATGGTCGGCCCTACATGTGGATCTCGCGGACCGTGGAGCATCACGCGGCACGTTTCGGCAAGCCAGGTAAGGTTTTCGCCATCGGTTTGGGCTGCGAGGCCCGTCACGCTGAGCGCACTGTGTACGCCGATGGTCTCGATCTCGCGGACCTCGATGCCGCCACTCCGATCGGGGCTGGCTGCAGGGTCTGCTCCCGGGAGGCATGTCCGCAGCGCGCGTTCCCGCCGATCCATCGCGATATCGACATCAACATGCACCGCTCCACCGTCTCGCCGTACTAGTTCGCTTTACGACGGGCGCAGGACCGGCCTGTTTGCTGGGGGCTTGGTTTGCGGGGGGGAAAGACCCAAAAAGGAAGACCCAAAAAGAAAGTGCTTAAGTTTATGACACTTTCGCACCGATTTTCACGGTCAAACTGTCATAAACTTAAGCACTAACTCGCATCTGCCTGAGCCGGGATCAGCCCAGTGAGAGCCCAGGCCAGCGAAAACCGGCCCCAGGCCAAAGCCACAACCTCTTACAGGTTGATCATCTTGCCCATAACGCCCTCGGCTGCTTCCTTCATAGCCTCGGACATGGTCGGGTGAATGTGAACGGCGCGGCCGATTTCCTCAGTGGTCAGTTCGTACTTCTCAGCCAGAACCAGCTGCGGCATGAGCTCGGAAACGTTGGCGCCCACCATGTGGCCACCCAGCAGCTCGCCGTATTCGGCATCGGCAATGAGCTTCACGAAACCAGCCGGCTCCGCCAGACCCTGGGCCTTACCGTTTGCAGAGAACGGGAAGGTGGAGACCTTAATCTCGCGGCCGTTCTCCTCAGCCCACTTCTTGGCCTGTGCCTCGGTCTTACCGAAGGAACCAACCTGCGGGTTACAGAAGGTTGCGCGCGGCATCATGTTGTAGTCCGGGATGGTCTCGGTCTCGTGACCCGCCATGTGCTCAGCTGCGATAACGCCCTGTGCCTCAGCGACGTGTGCCAGCTGCAGCTTCATGGTGACGTCACCGATGGCGTAGATGTTGTCGACGTTGGTGCGCATGTACTCGTCGATGACAATCTCGCCGCGCTCGCCCAGCTCAACACCGGTCTTGTCCAGGCCGATGCCTTCGGTGCGCGGTGCGAAGCCGATGGAGACCATAACGCGGTCGACGGTCAGAGTCTGCTCGTCGCCACCATCCTTGGCCTCGACCTTGACCTCAACCGAGTCACCATTGTCCACGATGGAGGTGGTCTTGTGCCCGGTCATGAGCTTGACGCCCAGCTTCTTGTATTCCTTGGCAATAACCTTGGAGACGTCTGCGTCCTCGTTCGGCAGAACGTTGTCCATGAACTCGACGATGGTGACATCCACGCCGTAGTTAGCCAAGACGTATGCGAACTCCATACCGATGGCGCCAGCGCCGACGATAACCATGGAGTCCGGCAGCTCGTCGGAGAGAATCTGCTCTTCGTAGGAAACGATATTGCCGCCGACTTCAACGCCCGGCAGGGAACGGACGACAGAGCCGGTTGCAATAATCGCCTTGTCGAAGGTAATTTCCTTGCCCTTGTCATCGCCATCAGTGATAGCCATGGAGGTCGGGCCAGTGAATTCACCGAAACCGTTGATTTCGGTGATCTTGTTCTTCTTCATCAGGAAATGAACACCCTTGACGATGCCCGCGGACACCTTGCGTGAACGCGCGTGTGCGGCACCGAAGTCAAAGGAGACATCGCCGGAAATACCGAAGGTCTTAGCCTCATGGTTGAAAATGTGCGCCACCTCGGCGTTCTTCAACAGAGACTTGGATGGAATACAGCCAACGTTGAGGCAGACACCGCCCCAGTATTGCTTCTCCACCACAGCGGTCTTCAGGCCCAGCTGGGATGCACGGATTGCTGCGACGTATCCGCCAGGACCGCCGCCGAGTACTACAAGATCAAAATGTTCAGCCACGTGCACAAGTCTACGCACCACTTGCCTTTACTTCACGCGCGAGTCCCGGTTTTACCTACTGCGGTCGGCTACGGTGGTGGGCATGGGCACCGACACGGACACCGACATGGGCAACGATTTCTCCTTCCTCTCCACTGACCTTGTCCCCGATTGGCTGGACGATATCGACGGCTCCCAGGCACTGGCGTGGGCTCGCGCGCAGTCGGAGGCCGCCGTCGCAGGCGTCGATTCGCTTGCCGACGACACCAGCGACCGCACCAACCTGGAACAACGCATCCTGGCTGCGCTCAACACCGATGCCCGGATCGCATACCCGGTGCGGCGCGGCGAGTACCTCTATAACTTCTGGCGGGACGCCGAGCATCCGCGGGGCCTGTGGCGGCGCACCTCGTTGCAGAGCTACCTGGCTGGCCAGGACGATCCGCAGGCGACCGAGTGGGAAACTCTCATCGACCTCGATGCGCTGGCGAAAGCCGAGGGAGAAAACTGGGTTTGGAAGGGCACGGTGTGCCGCTATCCGGAGTATGACCGCGCGTTGATTCTGCTCTCTCGCGGCGGCGCCGATGCCACCGTGGTGCGGGAGTTTGACCTTGTCAACTGCATTTTTGTCGAGGATGAGCCGTTCTACCTCCCGGAGGCGAAGTCCGATGTCTGTTGGTTGGGCCGTGACGAGATTCTCGTTGGCAGTGACTTTGGTCCGGGGTCACTGACGGATTCGGGCTACCCGCGGCAGGTGCGTAGGTGGCGGCGCGGCATGCCGTCGTCAAGCGCGGATGTGATTTTCTCGGGCCACAGTGATGATGTGGCCGTAGGCGGCTGGTTCGACGCGACGGAGGGTTTCGAGCGGCTGTTCGTCGAGCGTGCGCATGATTTTTATAATTCGCAGCGGTTCGTGGCGGCGGAGCGCCCGGGCAAGTTGGCGGCGCAGCAAAACGGGGACTTTTCCCTGCAGATCCTGGAGGTGCCGCAGGACTGTCGGACGAGTGTCCATAGGCAGTGGTTGGTGCTGATGCCCCGCACGGAGTTCAATGGCATTCCGGCTGGTGGCGTGGCCGTTGTGGAGCTCGAAAAATGGCTGGCGGGCTCGCGTGAGGTGGAGGTGATTTTCACCCCGGATGCGCACACGTCGTTCCAGCAGCTGGCGTGGACGAAGAACTTCCTGGAGCTGACTCTGCTGGAGGATGTCGCGACGAAGTTGGTCGTCTTGCGGGAGGGCTTGTGGGAGCCGGTGGAGGCTTTCGGCGAGTTACCTGCACAGGCCACTGTGAGCGTGATTGATACGGCCTCTGAACGCGACGACGAAATCTGGTTGGTGTCGACCTCGGCAACGCAGCCGGCAACTCTCTGGTACGGGCAAGTCGGCAGCCCGCTCACGAAAGTGCGGCGTGCTCCGGCGCTCTTCGACAGTGAGGGGATGGAGACGCGTCAGCACTGGGCGACCTCGGCCGATGGCACGCGGATTCCGTACCGCATCACCGGCCGCTTCGACGCGGAGGCGGGCGCTGGTGCAAGCGCTGGCACAGGCGCGGAGGCAAGCACAGACGCACCCACTCCGACCCCAGCCCCTACCCTCGTGCACGCCTACGGCGGTTTCGAGGTCTCACTGGTCCCACAGTACTCGGCGATTCGTGGCCTGACCTGGCTCGAGCGCGGCGGTTACTTCGTCGAGGCCAACCTGCGTGGCGGTGGCGAATTCGGCCCGACCTGGCACTCCTCGGTGGTCAAGACTGAGCGGATGAGGGTCTATGAGGATCATCAGGCCGTGCTGCGCGACCTGGTTGCACGCGGCTACTGCACGCGCGAACAGCTGGGCGTGCGCGGTGGTTCCAACGGCGGGCTGCTGACCGCAGTCTGCCTCACCTCCTACCCGGAGTTAGTGGGAGCAGTGGTCTCCCAGGTGCCGCTGGCGGACATGATGCGCTACCACACGCTATCTGCGGGAGCCTCGTGGATGGCCGAGTATGGAAACCCGGACGACCCCACCGAGCGGGCTGCGATTGCGCAGTATTCGCCGGTCCAGCGCGTCGTCAAGCGAGAGCAGCTCGCTTACCCGCCGGCGTTGATTACGACGTCTACCAGGGACGACCGCGTCCACCCGGCGCATGCGCGGAGTCTGGCGTGGCTGCTGGCAGAAGCGGAACAGCCGGTGGACTATCACGAAAACACAGAGGGTGGGCACGCCGGCGCGGCGGATAATTCGCAGGTCGCGTTCGTCGAGGCGCTCATATCTACGTGGCTGTGGAACAAGCTGAAGTAAGGTAACAGCCGTGAGTAGCGCTGATTTCACTAATCCTTATACCGGTATTGCGTTCAACCTGGGTTTCCGGGTGAATAAGTACGAGCTGGACCTCGATTATCGGGTCGGGCCGAATCGTCTGAAAGCGACGGCGACTCTGCATATCGAGATCAACGCCTGGACCTCGCACATCACGCTCGACTTTGCGGATGCGCTGGGGGCCGATTCGGTGGATGCGATTTCCGATTCGCAGGCACACTCCATCGATGTGAAGCGCTGGCGCCATTCGGGACGCAAGCTGCGCGTCACCTTTGACCGCGAGTTGGCTCCCGACGAGACGCTGCGGCTGATTGTCACTTACTCGGGCACGCCACGTCCGGTGCGCTCGAAGTGGGGCGACATTGGCTGGGAGGAACTGGAAAACGGCGCGCTCGTGGCATCGCAGCCGGTGGGCGCGGCGTCGTGGTACCCCTGCGATGACGATCCCGAGGTCAAGGCATTTTACGAGTTCACGATGGTCACCGACGCTCCCTACGAGGTCGTCGCACCAGGGCTTGCCGACGCTCCGGTGAACGTGGGCGGATCGCGCCGCCGCTGGCGGTTTGTCACCGAGGAGCCCATGACCTCCTACCTGGCCACCATCAATGTCGGCCAGTTTAAGAAGGTCGAGCTGCCGTGCCAGACCTCGACCGTAGTGGCCTGGGTGCCCTCTGAGTTGGTGGCCAATGCCCGCCACGACTTCCGCGACCAGGGGCGCATGCTCGATGAATTCGCCAAGCTCTTTGGCCCTTACCCCTTCCGCGCCTACCAGGTGGTCATTTGTGAAGACGACCTGGAGATCCCCATCGAGGCACAGGGTCTGTCCATCTTCGGAGCCAACCACGCCGACGGCAAGGACACGTGGAATCGACTGATTGCCCACGAGTTGTCGCACCAGTGGTTCGGCAACAGCGTCGGCATTTCGCAGTGGCGCGATATCTGGCTCAACGAGGGTTTTGCCTGCTATTCCGAGTGGGTGTGGTCCGAAGTCAGCGGCGGTGCCAGCGCGGATGTGCACGCCCGCAAGCACTACCTGGACCTGCTTGAAGATGATCAGGACATCGTCATCGCCAACCCAGGGCCCAAGCTGATGTTCGACGACCGTCTGTACAAGCGCGGCGCGCTGACTGTGCACGCTCTGCGTCTGCTGCTGGGCGACGAGGTGTTCTTCGACCTGGTGCGCAAGTGGACCACCACCAACCGCCACAGTGTGGTCGATGCAGTGGACTTCCGCGCACTGGCCAACCGCGTATGCCGTGAGCGTGGCATCACCACCTCGCACCTGGATGTCATCTTTGACTCCTGGCTGTCACGCAGCTCCTTGCCGGACTTCCCCACCGACCCAACGCGTTCCCCTGCTGACCAGGGCATCGACGATAATGGTGCTCCAATCGTGGACGAGGAACTGGCCGCTCAGTTTGAAAAGCTCGGCTACTCGAAGGCCAAGGACTAGAGAGCTAGAGGCACGTCAATGTCCGGTTTCAAATGGTTGTCGCTGGCCACGATTGTCGCGGCGATAGGCAGCTTCGCGGTGCTGATTATCTCGGCCCGCGCACTTCCCAATGCGGTAAACCTGCAGTTCGTGGCGTTCTGGGGGTTTTTCTTCGCGCTCACGGGAGTTCTCGGCGGGCTGATGCAGGAGACCACGCGGGCAATCGGCGCTGCGGAATCGCGGGAGCGGGAGCGAAAACAGGAGCAGAGGCAGGAGCAGGGAGCCTCGGAAGCAGGTCAAATTCTCGGCGCTCGCCCCATCACAGTTTCCCTGGGCGTCGCCGCAGTTACTTTCATCACCATGGCAGTGACGGGTCCGCTGTGGGCCCCACTGGTCGTGCAGGATGACGCCGGCACTGCAATTCTGCTTATGGCTTTTGGTCTGGCGCTGTACTCCATGCAGGCCACCACCTCGGGTCTGCTCAGCGGCCGCCAACTGTGGGGCCCCTACGCCGCGCTAATCATGATTGACATTCTCGTGCGCGTGGCTCTGGCACTCATCGCCTGGTACTTCGGCTGGGGCCTGCTGGCCTGGCTGATTATCACGGTGTTCGGCACTGTCAGTTGGCTTATTCTCGCGCTGTTTTCCCCGGCAACCCGCTCGGTCATGTTCGCGCGTGCCGACGTCCCGGTGCGCCGCTTCGTCGCGCTTATGGTCACGGCCATGGGCGCATCCGGCGCATCTGCTGTGCTGGTCACAGGTTTTCCGACAATCGTCAAGATTGCCGGCGAAGCGGTCACCACTGGCGCCGGGATAGCCGAGTCGCTGACCCCGCCGCATGCCAACAACTTCACCGCAGCGGTGACCATTGCGGGTATCGCCTACGCTGTAACGCTGACCCGCGCTCCGCTGCTCATGCCCTTGGAGAAGTTCCAAAACGCCATCATTGTGAGCTTTGTCCGGCACCGCTCCGAGGGCGTACTGGCAGCGCTGGCCAAGCCGTTGGGAGCGCTGGCTGCTTTCGGCACCTTCGGGGCGGGCCTGGCATGGCTCATCGGCCCATGGATTATGACTCTCATCCTGGACGATAGCTATCACGTGTCCGGGCCGGTGCTCGCAGCGCTGACGCTCGGTGCGACGTTGACCGCCATGTTGATGATTACCGGCTCGGTCACCTTGGCAGTGGAAAAGCACCATATGTATCTGATCGGTTGGTTGGCTGCGACCACGATCGCCGTTGCCATTCTTTTCCTCCCTGGGCACCTGTCGGTACGCACGGTCGCGGCTATCGCCGTAGGCTCTGCAGTAGGTGTTGTCATTCACCTGCTTGCGCTGCGCAAACTTTCCCCGCGTGCTGCCAGGTCAGCCGTATCGGAGGCTTTTGCGGTGGAATAACATCACCCGCATCCAATGCCCCCCCAAAAAAAACCGTCCAAATCCCCCTGCAACTCCCAAGGTTCGAGACTCACATGTCCACCATCACTAACCTCACGGTTCTCATGACCGTCTACCACCGCGTCGTCCCCGACCAGCTCGACGCTGCACTGCAGTCGCTGTGGAACCAGACGCGTCCGGCCGCGCACGTCATTGTGGTCATCGATGGCCCGATCGGGCAGGAACTCGACCGGGTCGTCGTCAAGCATGAGCAGGCGCATTCGGAGATGACCGTGCTGCGGTGTGCGGAAAATGGCGGTTCGGGAGTGGCTTCGCAGGCGGGTCTTCAGTTGGTGGAAACGCCATGGGTGGCGCGGCTGGATGCGGACGATATTGCGCGTGCGGACCGCTTTGAAAAGCAGTGGGACGTACTGACCGCTAATCCGGAGTTGGATGTGTTGGGCAGTGCAATGGCGGAGTTCGAGGGCACGCCGGACAACGTGGTCCGCGTGCGGACTCTGCCGCAGACGCACGCCGAGATTGCGCGGTATATCAAGATCAATTCGCCCGTGAATAACCCCTCCTCGATGCTGCGAACGGCAAAGGTGCGTGAGGTCGGCGGGTATCGCGACATCCGTCTGATGGAGGACTACGACCTCTGGGTGCGCCTCATGGCCGCCGGTGCGAAGTTTGAGAATCTGCCCGAGCCGCTGGTGTACTTCCGTGCCGACGGCATGTTCGAGCGGCGAACCTCGCGCGGCATCATCCGCGGTGAACGTCAGCTCCAGCGCACGCTGGTAGCTGAGGGGCTGATTTCCAGGCCGCGGGCGGTGTTGAACTTGGCGGTGCGGACACTTTTCCGACTTTTGCCAACTCAGCTCATGTCACGCGCATATCGACGATTGTTTGTGCGGTAGGCTTCGGAGCGATGACTGACAACATGGATTTCTCGGACACCTGGCTGATTGTGCCGTGCTACAACGAGGGCCAGGTTATTCGTGAGGTTCTCGAGCACGCTCGCGAGACCTTCCCCAACATTGTCGCGGTCAACGACGGCTCTTCGGATAACTCCAGCCTGGAGATCCACCGGGCTGGCGCTCACTTGGTCAACCACCCTGTCAATTTGGGTCAAGGTGCCGCTATCCAGACCGGTGTGGAATACGCTCGCGCGCAGGCTGGCTCGAAGTACTTTGTCACCTTCGACGCCGATGGCCAGCACCAGGTCAAGGATGTCGTCGCCATGGTGCAGCGACTGCGCACCGAACCAATCGACATCATTGTGGGGACCCGTTTCGGCCGCCCTCGCGCCGAAGATGACCAGGTTCCGCTGATTAAGCGAATTGTCCTCAAGACGGTGGTCATGTTGTCACCACGCACGCGCCGACTCGGGCTTACCGACGCCCACAACGGTCTGCGCGCCTTCAACCGTACGGTGGCAGAGCAACTGAACCTGCGCATGAACGGTATGAGCCATGCCTCCGAATTTGTCGAGGTCATGGACAACAGAGGTTGGCGTACCGCTGAGCAGCCGGTGGATATCCTCTACACGGAATACTCCATGTCTAAAGGGCAATCCTTGTTCAACGGTGTCAATATCCTTGCCGACTCCCTGATTTCGAAGAGGCTGCCATGACCGCATCCATCGTTCAAATTATTTTGCTGCTGGCGATGGTGGGCCTGGTCGCTTACTTCGTCGCTAACCGTCGTAAGGCACGCGCCAAGGCGGGCGTGAAGCTGGGATTCGTCCTTTTCGTCGTCGCGTGCCTGTGGGCAATCGTGCGTCCCGACGACCTGACCGTGGTGGCCAACTGGATTGGTGTGACCCGGGGCACCGATTTGCTGCTCTACGTACTGGTGTTGGCGTTCGTGTTTACCACGGTGTCGTCCTACATCCGCTTCCGCGAACAGGAGCTACGCTACGCGCGACTGGCTCGTGCTGTGGCTTTGAAGACCGCTGTGCGTCCGGAAGAGGAAATTGTGATTTCGGGCAGCCAGAACAGCAGCCAAAAAGACAGCGCGACGAACGTCGAGAACAACGCTCCGTCCGACTAATCGACACGCTAAGCGCATGTGAATCTGAGGCTGTGGTTCCATAGAAGCCATGAGCGAAGAAAATAAGGACAACGCCGCCGCTGACAACAGCAGCGATTCGCAGCAGCCCTCGACAGACGCAGCGTGGCAGGCGACATCGCAGGAACCCCAGCAGGGTTCCCAGCCAGTACCCACTGAGCAGGACCTGGAGTCCTGGTCTGCCGACAGTAGTGGGAAAACCAAGTCGTGGTACTCGATCCCGAACGCCGCATGGGCGCTAGCTGTCGTCGCATTGATTGTTGTCGGCGCAGCGGGCTTCTTCGCTGGTTCGCGTTCGGCTAGCTTCAACGGCGTGAGCACCGTCAACATGGCGGGTGTTGCACCAGGCGAGGGCGAGATTGCGCCAGTGCCTGGCCCGAATGGCTCTTTCGACGCCAGCATCTACGGACCAAAGGCGGGAGCGCAGCTGAAGTCCCCGGAGGACATGGACAATGTCCACCGCCGCAATGAAAATGATCCTTTTGCTCTCGGTGCAGTGGATGCGCCGGTCGTAATCTCGATCTACTCGGACTTCGAGTGCCCGTTCTGCGCGAAGTTCGCAAACGAAACCGAGCCTGACCTCGTGGAAAAGTACGTCAACGAGGGACTGGTCCGCCTGGAGTGGAACGACATGGCCATCAATGGCGAGAAGGCCATCAAGGATGCTGAGGCCGGCCGTGCCGCGGCAGCTCAGGGCAAGTTCTGGGAGTTCTCCCGTGCGCTGTTTAAGAAGGCCGGGGAAAAGGGCCAGGGCCACCCGGAGTTCACTGAGAAGGACCTGATTGCCGTCGCTCGCGAGTCCGGTGTGCCGGACATGAAGCGCTTTGAAAAGGAGCTTAAGGACGGCAAGTGGACCGAGGCGGTCAAGAATGCCACCCAGTTCGGCTCCATGCTGGGCATTTCCGGAACTCCGGGCTTCCTCGTTGGCACTCAGTTCGTCTCGGGCGCACAACCTCTCGACGTGTTCGAGGACAATATCGAGCTGGCTCTCATCCACGCAAAGCGCATGGAAGAAGCTGGCAAGTAAGTTGCGCTAGCCCTGATTCCGGAAGTACTCCACAGTACGGGCAACGCCCTCCTGAATACTCATAGCTGGCTCCCAGCCGAGTACTTCACGCGCCCGCGTGGGGTCCAACGCCGACCGCGCCACATCACCAGTGCGCGGCGGTGCAAACTCCGGATTATCCTCAGCACCCGCAGCCTGCGCCACCAACGAGTGCAGCTGCCGATCCGAGGTTTCGACACCGGTGCCAATATTAAAGCGCATTCCGCCACCGACCTCGCCAGATGCGCGGTAGAAAGCATCCACCACATCGTCGACATACACATAGTCGCGGGTATTTCCGCCGTCGCCGAACACCTTGGTCGACTCTCCCGCCAGCAGACGCTGGGCGAAAATAGCCACCACGCCGGCCTCGCCGTGCGGATCCTGCCGCGGGCCGTACACATTCGCCGGCGCGATGTGCGAGCATTCGAGCCCGTAAAGATTGCGGAACATATTCAAGTACAGTTCGCCCGTCGCCTTTGAGGCGGCATAGGGGCTCATCGGATTGACCGGCACGTTCTCCGAGACCGGAAGCTCCTCCGGCGTGCCGTAGATGGAACCACCCGAAGATGTAAACACAACCTTGCGGACACCGTGCTTTCGAGCCGCATCGGCAAGTTTGATTGTGCCAATGATGTTCAGCGTCGCATCCCGCACCGGGTCGGCCACGGAAATCCGCACATCAATCTGCGCTGCGAGGTGGAAAATAACCTCCGGACGGTTTTGCTCGAGCAGCTCGTCCCAGTCAACCTCCAGCACATCGGCGGTTATGAACTCAAAGTCGTCGTTAAGCGATGCCTGCTGGAGGTTTTCCAGCTTTCCGTGGGAGAGATCGTCCAACGCCGTGACCGCGTACCCTTCAGCCAGCAGCCGGTCAACCAGCGTCGAACCGATAAATCCCGCACCTCCCGTCACCAGCGCACGCGGTTTCGCGCTTACCGACGATTCTGTCATCACGGTGGCCGGTGATTCGTTCTTGTGCTTCTCCATAGGAAGAACTATAGGCGCTTAGTAAGGAAAACCGCTTATACGTGTACCAACCTCACATTGACGGGGTTGATTAGTACTCCGAGGAATGCGTGATTACTCAGCGCGCTGTGGCAGGTTGACGGTGGAATTGAAGAAAATAACCAAGCCCATCAGGATGGCGATGACCATACCGCCACCGAGCATGACCGGATAGGTCATCCAGGAGATGGACTCGGATAGCTTGGTCAGAATTGCCGGGAATGCGAAGCCGATGTAAGTCAGGCAGTAGAAGATACCGGTCAGTCCGGCCATGTCGCGCGGGCCGGCGATGCGCTGGACCTCGTTGAGGCCGGTAAACATGGCCAGGCCGTATCCGGTGCCCAGCACCAGCGCTGCAATAAACGCCGTCACTGCGGTGGGGTTGGTGGACATCCAAGCGGCCATTCCCATGCCGATAACCACAATGCCCATTGCGATCAGCGAGCCGCGGGCGTTGTGTTCGGTTACAAAGCGTGGACCAATCTGCTGAATACCAAAACCACAGAGCAGCGCAAACAGTGTGACCATCGCGGAGTAGAACACTGGCTGGGAGACGTGGTCCTGAAGCAGAGAAGGAATGATTGCATAGGCAACACCGGCTGCACCGAAGACCCACGGCGCTCCCATCGCGGCGACGAGCAGGAAGCGACGGTTAGTTACCGAAGGGGTGTGTAGGGACTCCCAGACGCTTTCGTGCGGAGCGTTGCTGCCGCCCAGGTGCGGCGACTGGCGGGTCTCCGGCACAGCCACAAGACCGAAGATTGTCGGGATGGAAATCAGGATGTGGATGATATAAGCCAACTGCCCCGGCAGCGGTGCGAACTGCGCCAGCGTGCCGGCAATACCCGCACCCAGGCCAAAGCCCAAGGTCAACGCCATGGACTGACGCTTGGCACCCGAGGTGGAAGTGGCCTTGGGGTCAAAGCGCGGATCGGAAAGCTCCTTTACCCACGAGCCGCCCACGGCCATGACAATGCCGACTGCCAAGCCCGAGATAAAACGACCAGTGAGGATGAGCGGGGCGATGGTCTCGCCCAGCGCGATGAGAGTCGAACCCAGAATCGAGAGCACCGGCGCGGCGAGCATCACCGGCTTACGGCCGATACGGTCCGAGATTGGGCCAGAAATCAGCAGTGCCGGCGCGATGCCGAGGGCGTAGACCAGCAATAGAAGGTCAATGAACACCGGCGCCAGGTCGGCGTTTTCGCGGTACATCACCATCAGCGGTGTGAATTCATTGCCACCCCACGCGACGGCGAAAACTGCAATTGCGGCGAGCAGCCACAACGGCGTGCCCTTATTGGATTTGGCCCTGCCGTGCGGTACCTCATTTTCATTGCCGTTAGTTCCTGCGTGAGAAGACATGTCGTTTACTTTACGACGGTCCCCAGCCTCTTACCCACAATGGTGCAGATTTAAGCCACCGGAGCTAACCACAAGAGGTGTGTCGGGGTGGCTTCGGCGCTTCGGGCCACCTCCGACCGAAATGCCCCTAAAACCTGGGGCTCATACCCCCGTCTCAGGGTGGCAATTTAACAGCCTCAGTCGCCTGCCCCATCCGGGGGCATTGCCCTTTTCGACACTACATCGTTACTGTTCCGTTATTTTGACCATATCTTGCGCCACTTTTGCCACAGGATTCACACTATTACTGATTATATAATTACAAATCAATCCAGATGGGGGTAGCCGAACTGCCACGAAACGCAGATTTCCCCTATTTGAGACAATCTCGCGCACAAATTTGAGACAATCTCGCGCACAAACAACCACAAACTCACGCAAATTCAGTCAGAAACGGCCCGTCGTTAAGCACCACCTTTCCCACACCCTTTGCATACCCCCGATGCCACGTTTTTCAGACACACGGATGGGTGAAGCGGTCACAAACAAAGGAAATCTACCGTCATTCACAAACCCCCATTACCCCCGTTGCCCACTTTTTGTCGTCGCTCGCTGAAGTTCAAACGCTGGTCGCTACCGGTCTGGCTGTGTAAGAATTCGACACCGTCAAACAATCTGTCCATTCCCCAAACGCTGGCTGAGAAAAACCTGGGGCGATTTCTGCACGACCGCTGAAATCACCAAGGTCCTCGATGGCCGTGCGGACGGGTATGTAAAGAAAGTCTTGTTGTTTTATGACTACTTCGATCATCGCGAATGATCCCAAGCAGCGCCGCAAGGTGCTCACGGGAACTCTCGTGGGTACGACCATCGAGTTTTATGACTTCCTGATTTACGCTCAGGCCGCAGCTATCGTGCTCGCTCCGCACTTCATCGAGCCGGCTGCGAAGTCGAACCCACAGGTCGCTCAGGTGCTCGCCTGGGCAACCCTGGGTATTTCCTTCCTCTTCCGCCCGCTTGGCGCTATCGTCGCCGGCCATATCGGTGACCGCTACGGCCGCAAGATGATTCTGGTCTTCACCCTCATCGGCATGGGTGCAGCTACTTTCTGTATCGGTCTGCTGCCGACTTATGAGTCAATCGGCATCGCTGCACCTATCCTGCTGGTTCTGCTCCGTATCTTCCAGGGCCTTTCCGCGGGTGGCGAATGGGGCGGTGCGGCCCTGATGTCCGTGGAGTACGCACCGAAGGAAAAGCGCGGTATCTACGGCGCATTCCCGCAGGCCGGTGTTCCGCTGGGTCTGACCCTGGCTACCGGCACCATGCTGATTGTTATGGCTATCATCGGCGAGGAAGCCTACATGGACTGGGGTTGGCGTGTGCCATTCCTGCTGTCCTTCATCCTGGTTCTGATTGGTTACATGATTCGTCGCACCGTCGATGAGTCCCCGGTCTTCCAGGCTATGCAGGCTGAGTCTGCTGAGCGCTCCGCTCCGCTGCCGGAGCTCTTCCGCAACCACTGGGGCAAGGTTATCCAGGGCGCCCTGATCTTCGCTGCTCAGCAGGCCACCGGTTACCTCGTGATCGCATTCTTCGGCGCTTACGCACAGAAGACACTGGGCTACCCCGCAACCGTCGCTTGGACAGGCACTCTCATCGCCGGTATCTGCTGGACCATCTTCATGTTCATGGCCGGCGCTTGGTCCGACCGTATCGGCCGCGCTAAGACCTTCATCATCGGCTACGTCCTGATTATTATTTGGGAAGCCGTCATGTGGAGCCTCCTGGAGCAGGGTCCGTTCCTCTACGTCATGACCGTCGCAGTCCTCACTCTGCCGCTGGCACTGACCTTCGGCCCGCAGCCGGCCATGTACTCCGAGATGTTCCCGGCTGAGGTTCGCTACTCCGGCGCTTCCATCGCTTACGCCATCGGCGCTGTCCTGGGTGGTGCATTCGCACCGATGATTGCCCAGATGATTATGGACGCCACCGGCAACCCGTTCTACATCTCGATCTACCTGATGGCTATGACCATCCCGGCTCTGATCGCCCTGTTCCTGCTGCCGAAGGGCCTCGAAGACCGTGACCTCATCGAGCACCCGGAGACTAACCTCGACGAAGTTAAGTCGCGCGTCTAGTTCCCACAGCTAGGGGGTCTGACCGACCGAAGGTCTGATTACGCGAGCCGTCGTCAAGCACTGCACAACGCAGTATTTGCTTGACGACGGCTTTTGCGTTTCTGCCTTCCTTTTATCTCGGTAACTGGTTTTCTCTTGCCGCGGCCCCGATTTCCTCATGAGTTTCTCAGTCGAAAGCGGCTGACAAGCCCCAGATATCCCATTAACGTTGGGTTATGGCACAGACTTCTTCCACCTCCACGCGAATCCCCCGCCGTCGCTCGACCGACGCTCCGAAGACGCTCCCCTCCCGTCCTGAACCGGAAGTGGCAAGCGCACTGCAAAAGGTCCTGGACGGCTATTTCCCCGAGGCGCGCGCTGATGTCCGCACTCTTCTAGAAGATCCGTCTCTACGGCCCACCTCTGAGCTGACCGTGGAGGAGGCCAGACAACACACCACTGACGCACTATCCAAGGTGCTTAAGACCGGCATGCCCTATGGCGCTTTCCGCACTGACCAGGGCGGCACAGGAGATACCGGTGGCACTCTCTCCGGGATTGAAATGCTCGGCCACACCGACTTGTCGTTGATGGTGAAGTCCGGAGTGCAGTGGGGCCTTTTCGGCGGCGCTGTCAGCAACCTGGGAACTGAGCGCCACGGCGAGTTGGTGCGCAATCTCATTGAGCTGCGGGCTCTCGGCTGCTTTGCGATGACCGAGCGCGGCCACGGCTCGGACGTCCAATCACTCGAGACCACGGCGCACTACGACCCCGAGACGGAAGAATTCATCCTCAATTCCCCTACGGCTTCCTCTGAGAAGTGGTTTTTGGGCAATGCCGCGCGCGATGGGCGCTGGGCTGCGGTCTTTTGCCAGCTCTACACACCAGGGCAGGAAGAATCCCATGGTGTGCACTGCATTGTCGCTCGAATCCGCAATGATGATGGTTCGCCTGTCGACGGAGTTGCTATCGGCGACCACGGCACCAAGGGCGGCCTCTTGGGCGCGGACAACGGCACTCTCATGTTCGATCATTACCGCGTGCCGCGGGAGAACCTGCTTAACCGTTTTGCAGATGTCTCGGCCACTGGCGAGTACAGCAGCGATATTGACAGCCCCAATGCACGGTTTTTCACGATGCTCGGTGCCCTCGTGCGTGGCCGCGTGACAGTCGGTGCGGCCGCTGGTGCGGCAACCCGCACCGCATTGACCATCGGCACCAAGTACGCACACTTGCGGCGCCAATTTGCTCCCGACGATTCGCTGCCGGAAAAGAAACTCATTGAGCACCGCCAGCACCGAATCCGGCTGCTCCCCCGCATTGCGCGTTCGTACGGTCTGCAATTTGCCACCAATCTGCTGATCAAGCGGATTCACGACCTCGAAGCAGAAGGACTGGACCGTGCGAATCTAACCCCGGAGCAGGCTCGCGATCTGCGTGAAGCGGAGGCGCATGCCGCCGCATTGAAGGTGGCCAACACCGCGCATGCCACCAACGCCATCCAGGAGATGCGTGAGGCCACCGGTGGAGCTGGCTACATGGCCGAAAACCTGTTGACCATTCTCAAGGAAGACTCTGACGTATTCACCACCTTTGAGGGCGACAACGTGGTGATGTTGCAGCTGGTCACCAAGGAACTCTTGGGTGGTTTTGCCCGGGAGGTGCAGAGTTTTTCCAACCTGGAAATGCTGCGCTTCGGCCTCGACAATTTCAGTGGTATATTGCGCCGTCGCACCGGTGCGGATGCCGTCGTTCAGAACCTCTTGGATGCGCTGACTGACGCTGATGAGTCCTCGCTCTTTGACCCCGCCAGCCAGATGCAACTGCTCATCGAGCGCGAGAACCGACTTCTCAAGTCCCTTGCTCGCAGGCTGCGCCCGGCGCGGAAACTGCCTGTTGAAAAGGCCGCGAAGCTAGTGGACAAGGTCCAGGACCACATGATTTCCTGCGCCTGGGCGCATATCGATCGCATGATCTTGGAAGCATTTTTCGAAGCCGAATCAACACTCACAGACGAGCGCTCTCAAGAAGTCCTCGAGCAGGTTCGTGATGTGTTCTTCTTGTCGGTTGTCTGCGATAACGCCGGCTGGTTCTTGGAGCAGTCACTGCTCACCGGTACTCGTACCAAGGGCGCGCGGGCGGGCTTGGCCGATCTGGTGGATTCCCTTGGCCCCTGGTCTGAGGTACTTGTCGACGCCTTTGGTGTCCCCAGCACCATGCTGGATATCCCCATGATGGAGCCTTACGACGCGATGACGCCGAAGGCTAAGGCCAACCCCGCTAGTTAGCGGGTTGGCTACTGCGCCAAGAATCCTTCCAGCCCAGCCACAGTGGCCTCTGCCAAGCGCTGACGGCCTTCGCTGGAAGTCAAGAGGGCAATGTCGCTGCTATCGCGCATGTTGCCGTATTCGACCAGTGCCTTTGGCTTCGTCGATAGGTTGAGTCCAGTGAGGTCCGCGCGTGGATTCAGCCCCTCGCTGCCGAGATAGTTGGATGGAGCAAAACCGGCTGACACGAAAGCATCGCGCAGGGCGGTTGCCAGCGCGGTAGATCCCTGCTCGTCATTATTAGCGAGCGGCTGAGAAATCGCCGACACATGGAATCCGCGGTTGCCCTCTCCAGCACCGTCAGCGTGGAGGCTCACCACGGCATCGGCGTTGGAGGCATTTTCCTTCTCTGCGCGGGCATCGATGCAATCTGCACGACCTGCGTCATCCTCGCGGCTGAGTAGCACCTGAGCACCGCGCTGTTCGAGCAGCTGCTTGATTTCCTGCGCCATCAGCCAATTGAACTCGTGCTCCGGGAAGCCGTCATTGGAAGCGGTGCCGGAAGTATTACACGGCTTTTGGCCACCGCGACCGTCAGTGACCATCAGGTCGGCAGGTGGTGGGGTGCCGGCGTGTCCCGGGTCGAGGTAGATGACCTTGCCGGCTACAGCGCTGGAGCCGTCGGCACGCGAAGTAGCGCGATTAGCTTGCTGTTGTGGCGCGTCGCCCGGAGCGACTGCGTCGGGGTTAGCAGAATCAGGCATTGCAAACTCCTCATTCGGCGGAGTGGGGTTCGGCATCTGCATGGCCTCTTCTTCAGCAGCCAAGGAGGTTTGAGTTTCCGTAGACGCAGCCTGCTGAGCGCTTCTGGCTTTGGAGGCCTCCGTGTCGATGGTGCAGGCTACAAGACCGGCTGGCACAACTGCCGCAGCCACCAAAGCCACAGCTAGTCGTCCTGCTGATCGCTGCACTGCTAGTCGCTGGTGTCCGAGCTGCCGCATAGTGCGTTCTCCTAGTTTCCGCGTACCTGCCATGTGCTGAGTAACAGTAGCAAACACTCGATTGAGAGTCCCCGGCTCCGAGATTTCCGCCCCCATTCGTTTCGGGGAATCACCCCACTCCTCGGCCTGCCGCTGGATTCGCTCTCCTCATGTTTGACCAATCCAAAAAATAAAGAAACGGGACCCTTTTTCAAGGATCCCGTTTCAAACCGAGCCGCCTGCGAGAATCGAACTCGCGACCTTCTCATTACGAGTGAGACGCTCTACCGACTGAGCTAAGGCGGCACGCACATTGCGCCGAGCTTTCAAGCAAGCAGAAATAACCCTGCACAAAATGTACAAGCGGTAATACTACTGCACTGCCCCCATCGCTACCAAAATGGGGCCTGCAGTCCGCTGAATAAGGTGCTTCTCCCTGCTTACCTGCGACCAACCTGCCCTGCGATCTGCAATTTAGCCATCAATTCATCCATCAAGACCGTCAACTTCACCGCGGTCACCAGCATGCCGCGCACCTCGGTTACGGCATCGATGGAGGCCAAAATCGCCTCCGGCGGAAGGCGTCGGGCTAGCTCTGTGGCTGTCCGACGACGGTCTGGATTTATGAGGTAGACGGAGCCATCCCCAAACTCGGAATCAGCGCCAGAAGCCGACCCAGCACGTTCCGCCCCAAACGCCAACACCAGAGCATCCCGGTAAAGCCCCATAATGTCGGTCAACGACAGGTCAATCAGATCTGACTCCGCGCGCCTGCGCCGCCGCTTCTGATTTTCCTCCAGCTCCTTGATCACGCCCTTAGAGCCGCGCAGCGCCGCCTGCGCACCCTTGCCAGACGCACCTACACCCAACGAGCGCTCGAGATTCTCCAGCTCCTCAGCCTCTAGTGGCTCCATCCGGCGCTTCACCTCGCCAGCCACTTCGTTGGCTAGCTCTCGTGCCGCCAAATACGACTTCGCCGGGTCGAACACGGCCTCCACGAAATCCAGGGCCTTACCCCGCCAGGCACGCGAGCCCTCATCAGAGACAAAGCCACGCGCACGCCCAATGTGACCGTTGGACACCGTCGCAGCCCAGACCGCTTGTTCGTCGGTAAGCTCTGGCCGCTCGGCGCGCAGGAGGTTTGTGACGTCGTCGATATGCGGCGTCGGTACATAGACGTGACGGCAGCGCGAACGGAGCGTAACGGAGAAATCCTCCGCGTTCGTCGTTGGTGCGCACATGATGATGACGGTGCGCAGCGGCGGCTCTTCCACCACCTTGAGCAGCGCATTTGAGGCGGATTCATTGAGACGGTCGGCATCTTCGATGATCAGCACGCGGCAATCTGCCGTCGTGGGCATCTTGTAGGCCCAGGGTCGCAGTTCGTCCCTCACCGTCGCCACGGAAATGATGGTGCCCTCCGGTCGCACAATCTTGATATCGCCATGCGTTCCCGCCAGCGCCGTCCGGCAGCCCTCGCACTCGCCACACCCGGGGTTGTCATGCCGCGTGCACAGCAGCGCCGCCGCAAACGCCGTCGCCGTCACCGACCGCCCCGACCCCGCAGGTCCCGTGAACAGCCAGGCGTGCGTCATGTCCGAGTCGCGTGGCACATCGCTTAACGACGACCCCGCGTCCCCACCTTCCGGCGAAACCTCCACCCCATCGCCTGCCAGCGGTTGACCATTGGCAAAGCGATAATGCGCAGCGCGCACAGCAGCCTGCAGCCGCTGGCGAACCCCACCGGTTTCGGGCATACGAGAAAACACGCTGCGCTCTGTCATCGGCTCTGTCATGGCCACAACTCTAGCGCGCCCCACGGGACTCTTGTGAGGTAACTACTCCCTGCAATCCGGGGTTGCCACTAAGGTAGTAATCATGCAACGGCTCTGGCGAAATCTGAAATGGCTACGTGGGACAATGTGGCCTGCTTATGCCTCATTTATCTTCGTCTGCAACCTTGTCGGAGCCATGATTGTCGGCTTGTTCCTCGGCATGCTGTTGCCACTGAACCAAGAAACTCACTTGCCGCGGTTAGCTAATGGGGTCATCTATGCCCTGGCTGGGTACCTGGTTCTGGCGATTATCGCGGGTATCGGCACTACCTGGATTCTGTTCAAACCGCTGGTGAAATGGCAGCGCCATCCGGATATGCACGATCCGCGGCGGGTGCGATATCTGGTCATGCGCGTGCCTGTCTACCAGGCACTTTTGGGTACCGTCATCTGGTCTTTGGGCGTGATTGTCTTCAGTGGAGTTGCGTTCGCCTATGACAGCAAGATTGGCCTGATGGTGCTGCTCACTTCGGTGCTCGGTGGCGCTATGGTGGCGCTGTTGACCTATCTAATTGCGGAGCGCATGGTGCGTCCGGTCGCCGTGGAGGCGCTGGCGCGTAGGGCTCCGGATTCTTCGCTGGAGCCGCCGATTGGCCACCGCTTGCGCCAGACGTGGGTGCTGACCAGCGGTGTTCCAGTGGTGGCAATCCTGCTTGTGCTGATAGGACAGCGCCGTGGCCTATTCACAGATGACGCGGCAGATTTGCTGCCCACCATCACCGCGCTGGCAATTCTGGCTCTGATTACCGGCTATTTCGGCACGATGTTGGCCACTATGTCCATCGTCGACCCGATTCGTGATCTCACGGGTGCGATTAACAAGGTCCGCCAGGGCCAGGTGGATACGCGCGTGCCTATTTACGACGGCTCCGAGATGGGCGTTCTCCAGGCGGGTTTCAATGAAATGATGCGTGGCCTGCAGGAGCGTCAGCGGGTCCGTGACCTCTTCGGTCGCTATGTCGGGTCTGAGGTCGCCCGTAAGGCTCTGGAAGAAAAGCCAACTTTGGGTGGCGAGAATCGCCTCGTCGCGGTGCTTTTTGTGGACGTGATTGGTTCGACCAACTTCGCGGAGAAGAACTCGCCAGAAGTCGTTGTCCGTGAGCTCAATGCCTTCTTCGACCACGTTGTTGACTGTGTGCACCGCAATAAGGGCATTATCAACAAGTTCCAGGGTGACGCGGCTCTGGCTGTCTTCGGTGCTCCCCTGCCCCTCGACGACACTGCTGGGCACGCCCTCACCGCCGCCCGTGAACTGCGCGAGGAACTGCTCGACCTCCAGCTCACTGCGGGTATCGGCGTCTCTGCCGGGCACGTCGTCGCCGGCCACATCGGTGCCCGCGACCGCTTTGAGTACACGGTCATTGGTGACGCGGTTAACCAGGCTGCCCGTCTGACCGAGCTGGCCAAGGACACCCCGGGCCGCGTGCTCGCCACGGCTTCCACTATTCGCCTGGCCAACGAGGACGAGCAGGCTCGCTGGACCACCTTGAAGTCCGTGGAGCTGCGCGGCCGTACACACATGACGCAGCTGGCGCGCCCGGTGCGCCCGACGCTTGCCGACGAGGCCTAGGGGGGCAGCGGACTCGTCGGTCTCGCGGTGCTCATGCTGTGCTCGTTGGACGCCTAGCATCCCTAGACTTCTCAGACGGCGAGCGCAACTACTCCACCGAGAATAAATCCCCTGGCTGGCAGTCCAGGGCTTCACACAACATAGTGAGCGTCGTGAAGCGCACGGCTTTCGCCCTGTTGTTTTTGAGCACTGAGAGGTTGACCGGTGTGACCCCGACCTGTTCGGAAAGGGCTGCGAGCGTCATACCGCGGCTTTCCAGTAGCTCATCTAAGTGGCACACAACCTTCGCCATTTAAATGAGCCCTTCCTGGTCTTCCTGCATTCGCGCGGCTCGGAACAACATAACTCCGAGAGTGGAGATGACCATCACAAGGACAAACCATATTCCTAGGTGCTGATAGAAATCGGCATGGTCGCGCTGGAACCACGTGCTCAAATTCAAGTCACCCGCGACCCAGTTTTCGCCCATAAGTTGCAGGAAACCACTTGCCGGATAGATCACTGCCAGCCAGGAGATAGCCATAACGCGTCGCGCAGTCTTAACCGTAAAGAACTCGCCCTTCAGGTACGAGAGTGAGAACAACACGCAGAGCACGGCAATCGCGGCGACGATAACGCATCGAACAACAGTAGCGGCAATAAACAAGGAGAGGGCTCCACCACTCATAACCTCGATAGGAACCCCTTTGTCACTTCCCAGGACTTCAGGCAGGAGCAGAGTCAGATCGCTGGGGAACTGTTGGTGAAGAAC
This sequence comes from Corynebacterium sp. 5QC2CO, assembly GCF_024580435.1. Lineage (NCBI taxonomy): Bacteria > Bacillati > Actinomycetota > Actinomycetes > Mycobacteriales > Corynebacteriaceae > Corynebacterium > Corynebacterium sp. 5QC2CO. Next base: position 113,600 of record NZ_JANIKI010000004.1, read on the forward strand.
CGGGTGGCGGAGCTCAAGAAGGATGTACGCCAGCGCAAGCACTCCGACAAAAAGGCCCGCAACTACATCCCGGCGTTCCTTAGTTTGATTGACATATGGGTCATTTGGCTTCTTGGCCTGGGGAGATGTCATAGCTAGTTTCCTTGCTGCACCGTCATTGGCGCGGTTAGTGAATTTTTTCTGCGGGTCGCTTGGAGCTGCAGCCAAACCCCGACACATCGTTATTCGATGTATCGCTTTTCGATACTATATCGTTTTTCGATATGTCGCAAGACTCCTGCAACAATCGCCGTCCGCCGCCAACCTGCGCACCCGCCCACAGTTCCTTTACGTTGGAGGAATGACTGACAACCGCCCCAGTTCTAGCCCCAACCCCAGACCTCGCATGCTCGTCCCCGACGCTGCGCGCGGGTTCGCTCTCCTCGGCATCGCAATCGCGAACATTGCCACCGCCTGGCTGGTTGCAGATCCCGAACTGCCCGCAGCATTCTTCGGCGGCGTCATAAGCGACAGCATCGCCGACAAGGTCACCGTGCTATTTACCGCAGTGACCGCGCATAACCGCGGGCTGCCGATGTTCGCAACGCTGCTCGGCTTCGGTGTAGGACTCATCGTCCGCAGTTTGGCCAGGAGGAACTTTCCACGGTCGCGGGCGCGGGTGGTCGTCGTAAAGCGTTATGCGTTCCTGGGGCTGTTCGGCGTTGCGCACATGCTGTTTCTGTTCTTTGGCGACATCATGTTTCTCTATGGCATCTGCGGCATCATCCTCGGGCTACTTATGGGCCTCAGCAACAAGGTGCTGACGATTCTCGCGTGGATTGCGCTGACGATCAACGCTGCACTGAGCCTGCTGTTTTTGGGATTCGTAATTGCGATGCCCGACGCCGAGTTCGTCGGCTCCGACATGAGCCAGTTCGTCAACGGCGGTGCGATTGAAACAAGTTACCTGGATATGCTCGCCGCGAATCTGCAGGTCCTGACAATGAGCATCACTACCCTGCCGCTGCAGCTGTTCCTCTACCTGCCGGTGATGATGATTGGCTTCGTGTGGGCTCGCAAGGGCGTGCTTGACGACGTTGACGCGCACCGCCCCCTGCTTATTCGGTGGCTCGTGGTGGCTGTGGTCGTGGCTTTCGGCATCGGCATCCCTATGGGGTTGGCAGCGATTGGTGTTCTTCCAGCCGGACAGCACATGGCCTTCTTGGTAATTAATAACTTTGCCGGAGTGTTCGCCGGTCCTGGCATCCTAGCCGGGCTGGCGTTAGCACTGCAGCCGCTCCAACGACGCCTGAACGAGGGCGCCGCTGTACCTGGTTGGCTGGTGCCGATTGTGGCGCTCGGCAAGCGTTCGATGACGGGCTACCTGATGCAGTCGGTGATCTTCTTTGCGCTGGTGTACCCGTTTACTCTGAACATCCCGCGCGATATGGGTGCATTTGTGCAAACACTCATCGCTGTTGGTGTCTGGCTGGTGACGTTGTTGGCCGCGTGGGCGATGGAGCGTCGCGGCATGCAGGGTCCGTTTGAGAAGGTGCATCGCCGGCTGTCGTACGGGCCGACGATGCGAGCGGAGTTGGCCGGGGTCGGTGGCCCCAAGCCGGCTCCGCAGGGCGCACCGAGCGCGGCGGGCGCTTAAGACCTACTTGCCCTACTTGCCCCGGCGCATCGCCTTCACCACGCGCTTGGTGGTGCGCTTGACTGCTTTCCTGGTGGTCTTCTTCGCAGCCTTCTTCGTGGTCTTGCGAGTCGACTTCTTCGCCGCCTTCTTTGTGCCACCATCGGCGGCTTCCTTCGCACGACGCTCAGACAGCAGTTCGCAGGCGCGGGCATCAGTCAGCGTCTCAGGGGTATCCCCCTTGCGCAACGAAGCATTGGTGACGCCATCGGTGACGTACGGGCCGAAACGGCCATCCTTCACCGACATCGGACGACCGGAGACATCGTTGTCGCCCAGCTGCTTCAGCGGCGGCTTCGCAGCAGCACGACCTCGGCGCTTCGGCTCAGCGTAGATACGACGCGCCTCGTCCAAAGTCACGGTGAAAATCTGCTCTTCGTTGGCCAACGAACGCGAGTCCGTGCCCTTCTTCAGGTACGGACCGTAACGGCCATTCTGAGCAGTAATAACCTCGTTATCGACCGGATCGACACCGACCTCGCGCGGCAGGCTCATCAGCTTCAGAGCCTCTTCCAACGTGACGGTCGACGGTTCCATGGAGGAAAACAGCGAAGCCGTCTTCGGCTTCAGAGTTTCCTCGATGATTTCCGCGGTGCGCTTTTCCTTCTGCTTGGCGGCGGTCTTGGTTTCCCAGTTCTTCTTCCGCTTGCCCTCGGCAGCGCGCTGAGCGTCCTCTTCGGCGCGCTCAGCTGCGATGATCTCCTCAGCCTTGGCTACGACACTTTCACGTTCTTCATCGGTGACCAGCTCGGTGACGTAGGGGCCGTAGCGACCATCACGAGCAACAATCATGCGACCGTTATCCGGGTTAATGCCCAGTTCACGACCGCCCTGCGGCATGGCCAGCAGCTTCTCGGCGGCAGCCAGATCCAGCTCGTCCGGAGTCATGGCCTCCGGGATGTTAGCGCGCTGCACCTCGTCGGCACCGTTTTCACCGGCCCCCGGGCGAGTACGCTCCAGGTACGGCCCATAGCGGCCAACGCGAACGATGATCGGGTTGCCCTCGGCATCGTCGAAAAGGTGGAGCGAATTGACCTTCCGAGCATCAATCGATTCCAAGTTCACGTCGATGATGTTCTTCAGACCACCGTGGGTCGCAATAGCGTCGGCTCCCTTGTGGCGGTGATCCTTGTCATCGCCGAAGTAGAAACCGGTCAGCCAGGTCGTGCGATCCTTATTGCCCGCAGCAATGCCGTCGAGCTCATCCTCTAGCTCGGAGGTGAAGTCGTAGTTGACCAGATCGGAGAACGCTTCCTCCATCAGCCCCACCACGGCAAAGGCCACCCACGAGGGCACCAGAGCATTGCCGCGGGAGTAGACGTAGCCGCGATCCTGAATGGTCTTGATAATCGACGCGTAGGTCGACGGACGCCCAATTCCCAGGTCCTCCATCTTCTTCACCAAGCTGGCCTCGGTGAAGCGCGCAGGCGGGTTGGTGGAGTGACTGTCGGCACTGAAGTCCGTGGCCGTCAGGCCCTGGCCTTCCGTCAACTGTGGCAGACGCTTCTCGGCGTTGTCGGCGACCTTGCGACCGTCGGAAAGCGCGGAGACCTCGACGTATGCCTTGAGGAAGCCCGGGAAGCGAATCGTGCGTCCGGTGGAGGCGAACTCGACGGCGTGCGTGTCGGTAGCACCTGCGATGGTGACCTTCATGGATGTGCCGCGCGCGTCGGCCATCTGCGAGGCGACGGTGCGCTGCCAGATTAGTTCGTAGAGTTTGAATTCCTCGGCATCCAGCGAGCCAGCCAGCTGACCTGGCGTTGCGAACGTCTCACCAGCCGGGCGAATCGCCTCGTGCGCTTCCTGCGAGTTCTTCACCTTGCGCGAGTACTGGCGCGGCGCATCGGCGACGTACTCCGAGCCGTAAAGCTCCAACGCCTGCTTACGCGCGGCGTCGATGCCGGCCTTGGACAGCGTCGTGGAGTCGGTACGCATGTAGGTAATGTGACCGTTTTCGTACAGACGCTGCGCCACACGCATCGTGCGCTCAGAGGTGTAATGCAGCTTGCGGCCAGCCTCCTGCTGCAGCGTGGACGTCATAAACGGCGGGTACGGCCGGCGGGTGTACGGCTTCTCCTCCACCGACGCGACCTTGAGCTCGGAGCCCACGAGGTCCGCCGCCAGGGTTTCGGCGAGCTGCTTATCGACGACCCGAATGCCCTCAGACTTCTTCAGCTGGCCACGGTCATCGAAGTCGCGGCCCTGCGCTACGCGCTGACCATCAACGCTGGTCAGGGTTGCGACGAATTCCTTCGGCTGGTTGGCATCGGAGGAAGCCGAACCGGTGTCCAGAGTTGCGGCGACGTCCCAGTACTCAGCGGAGATAAACGCCATGCGCTCGCGCTCACGCTCGACGATGACGCGCGTTGCCACCGACTGCACACGGCCTGCCGACAGGCGCGGCATGACCTTCTTCCACAGCACCGGGGAGACCTCGTAGCCGTAGAGGCGGTCGAGGATACGGCGACCTTCCTGGGCATCGACCAGGTTCTGGTCCAGCTCACGGGTGTTGGCAGCGGCCTCCAAGATGGCCTGCTTGGTGATCTCATGGAACACCATGCGGCGCACCGGCACCTTGGGCTTGAGAACCTCCAGCAAGTGCCAGGCAATAGCCTCGCCCTCACGGTCGGGGTCCGTTGCGAGATAGAGTTCGTCGACTTCCTTGAGCTTGGCCTTCAGGTCAGCGACTTTCTTCTTCTTGTCAGCGCTGACGACATACAACGGAGCGAATCCGTTGTCGACATTCACGCCCAGACGAGCCCAGGGCTCCTTCTTGTAACGAGCCGGAACGTCGGCTGCGCCACGGGGCAAGTCGCGAATGTGGCCCACCGACGCCTCCACGATGTAATCATCGCCGAGATACGGCTGAATCTTGCGAGCTTTCGTCGCCGACTCGACAATTACAAGGCGCTTGAGGCCGTCTGAATTCGCCATAGAAGTTTTTCTATCCTGCAACGTTGAATGTTTTTGACTGTTTAGATTCTTGTTTTCGTTTAAATCTTGGGGTTCTTGGCCGGACTCTGGCTGGGCTTCAGCTGTGAGAGGCCCGCAATCGGTTCCAACCGGTTCCGATCAGTGCAAATCAGTTCCCGGCCGCGTTCTCCCCGGAAGATTATCTGGAAAGAATATGAAGAATATAAGGAATACCGTACACACAATCTAGTTTGTCGCGTGGATTCCTCAAGTATCGGGCGGATTTTGGGTGTGACTGAAGGGGCTGCTGTGGGGGATCCCGGTGGCCGGGCCGACCCGACGGCTGCTGTGCGGCTGGCCATGATCATCCCCGTGGCTGGCCATGACTGGCCATGGCTGGCCGCAACAGGTGCAGCGGGCGCAGCCGCCGCAGCGGGCGCGTGATCGCGGGCTGCAAATGTGAAACTGTATGAGTTTATGACACTTTCAAGCCATTTTTCGGGCCATTTTTGTCATAAACGTAGTCAGTAACTCGGATTGACCCACTGCCCCCAGAAATGCAAAAATCCCACGCAGAAATCACTTTCCACGTGGGAGAATCAAGGCTCACCCCATGAACACAACATGGACCTTGAAAAGCCAAAAACTCCGCGAGCCAGACTAGGAAAAACCCCAGTTCACACCGGAAATAATTGACTTACAGAGGCTTCACGTCCAGAGCCTGCGGACCCTTCTGGCCCTCACCAATCTCAAACTCGACTGCCTGGTTCTCTTCCAGCGTCTTGAAACCAGTGCCCTGGATCTCGGAGTAGTGAACGAACACGTCGTTGCCACCGTCAGCTGGGGCGATAAACCCGAAGCCCTTCTCCGAGTTGAACCACTTCACAGTACCCTGTGCCATTACAAAACTTCCCAACTTCAGGATTCGATAAAACAAGTATTCGCCACACATCCGTCCACACACGATGGGGTAAACACGGCCAGAACACCCTTTCCACCTCGTGCGGGTTTTTCAGGGTGCCCTTTGGCGGGCGATACACTCAAAAAGTCTGCCACGTTTGGGGCGCGAGCGCCGATTAGGAACAGCTCCTTGCCACCCCCGTAAACCCGTGTTCGGAGTCCGGAGAAACTGGGGTGTCGAATAGCGAGAATGTGGCTGATAGGAAGCGTCGTCAAGCATATGAAGTGCGCGTTTACAGGAAAGGGTGGCGTCGGTGGAGTCGTTTGGGCGGGAGCTACTGGGGCCGGTTATTCGTGCGCATCCGCGGGCGACGGTGACGCACATTGCGGATCTTCCTGCACGCGCTGGCGTGACTGCGCCTTGGCCTGAGTGGGTGCCAAGTTGGCTGAGAGAAGTGCTGGTAGATCACGGAATTGAGAACCTGTGGACTCATCAGGCGACAACCGCGAACCTCGCCCGCGAGGGCGTGCACTGCGTCGTCGCGACTGGTACGGCGTCGGGTAAATCGCTCGGCTACCTGCTGCCCGTGCTCACAGAACTGTCCGCCACCCCCGCGGCCACCGCGCTGTACCTCTCCCCGACCAAGGCGCTGGGCGCCGATCAGCTGGACACTGCACGCGCGATGGCGCCGGTGTCGCTGAGCTCGCTGATTTCGCTTTACGACGGCGACACCCCGCAAGACGCCCGGCGCGCCATTCGCGACCACGCCCGTTGGGTGTTTACCAACCCCGATATGCTGCATGTTTCGGTGCTCGGCAACCATGTTCGGTGGACGCGGATGCTGCGCAACCTGCGCTATATCGTCGTCGACGAATGCCATGCCTATCGAGGCGTATTCGGCGCCAACGTCTCCCAAATTCTGCGTCGCCTCCTGCGGCTATCCCGCGAGTACGGCGCCTCGCCGACCGTGGTTTTTGCCTCTGCGACGACCAACGACCCCGCTGACCAGGCTCGTCGCCTCATCGGCGAGCCTGTCGAGGCCATCACCGAAGACGGCGCCCCGGTCGGCGAGCGAACTATCGCCCTGTGGGAACCCGGTCTGCTCCCCGACCTCCAAGGCGAGAACGGCGCCCCCGTACGCCGTCCCGCCCCGACCGAGGCCGCGGACATCATGGCCGACCTGCTTGTCGAGGGCGCCCGCACCCTGACCTTCACCCGTTCGCGGAGCAGTGCCGAGAAGGTAGCGCTCGGCGTGCGCGAGCGCCTGGAGAAGCGCCGACGCAGCGATATCGCCGAGCGCATCGAGTCTTACCGCGCCGGCTACCTGGCCGAAGAGCGCCGCGACATCGAGCGCATGCTCGATGACGGCACCCTGCTAGGTGTGGCCACCACCAATGCACTGGAGCTGGGCATTGACGTCGGTGGCCTCGACGCGGTGGTGCAGGCCGGTTTCCCGGGCACGGTCGCTTCGTTCTGGCAGCAGGCCGGCCGCGCGGGCCGTCGTGGTCAGGGCGCGCTGGTGGTGCTGGTGGCTCGCGATGACCCCATGGACACTTACTTGGTCCACAACCCGTCCGCGCTGCTGGGCCGACCGGTGGAGAAGACCGTCTTCGATCCCCGCAACCCGCATGTGGTGTGGTCACACCTCTACTGCGCGGCTGTGGAGAAACCCGTCACCACCAGCCAGCTTCAGACGTGGGGAACCCTACCCGTAGCCGAAGACATGGTGTCCGCAGGATGGTTGCGCAAGCGCACCTGGGAAGGACAAGAACCCGTCTACTACCCAACCGACCGCGATGAGGGACCGCGCATTGCCACTGCCCACGATGCCGTGAACGTCCGTGGCGGCGATGGCCAGGAAGTAGCCATCGTCGACCAGACCGATGGTCGGCTGCTTGGCACCATCGATCTTGGCCGTGCGATGCAGCAGGTCCACGACGGTGCCGTCTACTTGCACCGCGGCGAGTCCTACCTTGTCGACCAGCTGGACTTCGACAGCCTCGTCGCCCTGGTCCACCCCGAGCAGCCGCGCTATTCCACCAGCTCGCGCATGGACACCACCATCCGCATTCTAGATGTTGACGATATGCACCACTACCAGGGTCTACAGGTCGCTTCCTGCCAGGTCGAGGTCTTTCACCAGGTCACCTCCTATCTTCGTCGCCTGCATACCGGCGAGATTCTCGGCAGTGTTGAACTTGACTACCCTCCGCAGCGTTTGGTCACGCGCGCCGTGGCCTACACAATGCCCGAGTCCACCCTGCGCTCCTGGGGCGTGGGCTCCGACATCGCGCCGGGGGCTCTCCACGCAGCCGAGCACGCGGCTATCGGCATGCTGCCGCTGATTGCCACCTGCGACCGCTGGGACATCGGCGGTGTTTCCACGGTCATGCACGCCGACACCCAGCAACCCACCGTTTTTGTGTACGACGGGCACCCTGGTGGTGCAGGCTTTGCCGACCGTGGCTACGAGGCCTTCGCGCAGTGGATTCGCGCGACCCGCGATGCCGTCGCCGCCTGCGAGTGCGAATCCGGCTGCCCATCGTGCATCCAGTCGCCCAAGTGCGGCAATGGCAACGATCCGCTGGACAAGGCCGGCGCAATCAAGGTGCTCAGTGGGGTATCGCGCGCGCTTAACGACGGCCAGTAGCAGCATCCTCCACCGCTGCCGGCCCTGCCCTGGACATCGCTTTTCTCTCCTTTCGTTGGACGCTGACCTGCACATCTTCTCCATCAATCTCGCAGGCCACAAGGCGTGCGTGGTTAGCTTTTGCGATTGTGCCCGCGGCTTCGCAGGCGTCGTCGCTCTCTTGCGCAGCCACGGCGCCGGCCACCGCGGCCAGATCCGCTGCTACCGCTGCCTGCCGAGCCTGCACCACCCTCACCCCGGTTGTAACTCCAACCAAAGTCAGAACGACGAAAGCGGCGATGAACAGTGCGGCTGCGACTGTGGTGGAACCTTCTTCTTCGCGAAGAAGGCGGGCTGTCACGTTTCTCATGACGATGTCGCTCTTTCCCGCAGTGCTACCGCGCGTGCTTCCAGCGAAAATGGCCCCACTGAGCGCCGAATGGTCACGCGCACGGTACCGGAGGTTTCCGATATCGCGACCTGCCCATCTGCGTCTGCGCGGAGCTCGGCTACTGTCTCCGCATCGCCCCGCGCCTCAGCCCGTGCGATGGCTCCGGCTGCGTCGGTAAGCCCTAGGTACATTGCGATGGTGGCCAGCCCGGACAGAGCCGTGACCATGACCGTGACCAGCGCCGCGAGACCGAAAGCGGTTTCTACCGTGGTTTGGCCTTCGTCGCCGACGCACAGGCGATGAAGCGTAGAGCGGATGCGGCTAGACATCGGTGTTGAGCGCCCTTTCGATGATGTCGGTGAGCGCCTGGGTGATATCCCCGCCGGTCACGACGGTGTAAAGCAGGGCCCCGAAAGCGGCGGCAGCGATCGTTCCGAGAGCATATTCCACGGTTGACATGCCGTTTTCCTCGGTTGCCAGAGCGTGCAGACGCTTGCGCAAATACGAGCGCAGCTGGGACCGCGCAGAGGTCAGCGGATTGGTTGGAAGGCTGGTTGGACGGTTGGTCGGACGGTTGATTGGACGGTTGGAGTTTTGAGTGGTCATAAGTGTTTCCCCCCTGTGTGGATGTCGAGTGACAGGTCAGTTGTGAGGCGTGATGTGTGTTGACGCGCGTTGATGCGTGTTGACGCATCTTGGATTGCAGCGCAACAGGCGGCCCGCGCGCGCAAGCGAGAACGCAACCGAAAGCGCAACCAGCACTGCATCCGGCGCGTGCCAGCGCGCTAGGCTGGGCGCAGAAGTGTCCACGCTTCATGACGGCATCAGTCCTGCAAACATTTCGTCGGCAAGCCCAGCGATGGTGGGCACCAAACCCAGCACCACAAACGCGGGTAGAAAGCACAACGCCAGCGGCCCGGCAATGAGGACACCAGCCTTTTCGGCGACGGCTTGCGCCGCATCGTGCGCTTGACTGCGGTACGTGGCAGCGGTGTCCTCCAATGCCTGCGCCAGAACGGTGCCGGATTCGCTTGCGCGGCGCCCAGCTGTCGCCAGCGGCACGAGCGCGGGTGTGGCAGCGAGGCTGTCCCAAGCTGAGTGCGCCCCAACGGACAACCTGGCGGAACACTGTCGAAGTGACTCGGCCAGCTCAGGGTTTGCACCATCGGCGGCTGCTGCCATGGCCTGCGACAACGGCATACCGGAGCTCAAACAAGCGCCAACGATGTCGAGGGCCGCTGCGGCATCGAGCAGCACAGCCGGGCTGATGCGCTCACCGCCAATGACAGTTCGCACACGTTCCCGCAACTGTGCGGCAATCTGCGATACCCGATTGGTCACCTGTCGACGTACGCCTCCTCGCGTACGAGCATCCGACTCGGCTACCAATTCGGGCAGTCGGCTGCGGACGGGATTGAACGTCGGCAAGCAGAGGTAGACGGCGATGAGAAGTGCGGCGGCGATCACTGTCCGGCCTCCGCACGATCGATGATGGCGACGGCCCATTCGATGCCCGCGCACACCAGCCCGACACCGATGACCAGCACAATTCCCCCGATACCGCGACTGAGGAACTCGAATGGGGAAGCCCCGAACGCTTGCCCCATGACCAAACCGAACACCGGCAGTGAAGCCAAAATGGCGATCGTCATGCGTGGTCCCGCCAGCGCGGCAGACGTCTGTGAGCGATGCGCCTGACGAGCCTGCAGATCACCCCGCGCGCAGTCCAGCAACCCAGCCAAACTCAGACCGTGTTGCTGCGCCACCATCCACATTCGCCCAATCCGGCGCAGTTGCTCCGAAGATTCTTCGGTCTCCCACGGGTCGGCGAAGTTCGCGCGATGCGCCGCGTGCGCGAGATGGTCGGCCAACACAGTCTCATCCCCTGACCTGCGCAATTCGGCTGCTGCCGCGTTGAGCGCTCTTGATGTCGCCGCTCCTGCGCGCAGCTGTGCGGTCAAGGTTTCCAGCGCTACCGCAGCGCTGTCCGCTTCCCGACGCTCACAGCGTCTCTCCCTCACAGCGCGCACTACTGCCCCTGCGGTGCGGCCCAGCAACAGCCCGGCTATGACACCTGGAATCCCGGCGAGCCACAGCAACACGAGCGCCGGACCTGCGACGATGAGGATTGATAGTCCTGCAGTTCTATTCGCACTGCCAGTGGTTGCTGCACTCGACCCCGTGGAACCAGCACCAAGTCCAACCATGCGCTGCAACCACTTCAGCCCGCCGGACACCTCGCGGCCACGGCCTGCCAGTGCTCGCGAGCGCGCCGCCGCCGAGCTGTCCGGCCAGATAGCGACTGCTGCAGCCGCGCCCCCAATGAGCATCGCCACGCTAAATCCCTCCCCCATAGCTGTTAATCTCCCCGTCTAATCCCCTGACTTTTCCTCTGGTCATTCCACCGGTTGTTCCCCGCCGACCAGCAACTTCTGCAACGCTTCCCACCCCGGCCCAGGCCCATCCCGCGCAGTCCAGACCTCCACCACCTCCGGTGGGTTACCACGCAGCAGCCCGATCTGTGCCAGCCGGCGGACATCAGCGCGTTCGACCACCAACAGCACCTGCACCGCCGAGACCAACTGCGCATGCAGCCCGACGCGACCAAGGCCACCGATCAGCCCCAATGCCTCGAAGCGCGCCACGACATCCCCGATGCGGTTGGCGTGAATTGTGCCCGCCCCACCGCGATGCCCCGTATTCAACGCTGCCAGCAGATCCACCACTTCGGCGCCTCGAATCTCCCCGACGACAATGCGGTCGGGACGCATGCGCAGCGCCTGTTTCAGCAACTCCTGCTGCCCAATCGCACCGGCGCCCTCCAGGTTGGCGGCCCTGGTCACCAGCTTCACCACATGCGGATGCTGAGGCTGCAGCTCCGGAGTGTCCTCGATACACACAATGCGCTGGTCAGGATTAACTTCTGAGAGCATCGCCGCCAATAGCGTGGTCTTTCCCGCACCCGTGCCACCGGCGACAATAAACGACAGCTGTCCCGCCACGATTCCCCGCAACACCGGCAGAATTTCCGGTGGAAATAGCCCGACATCGCATAGCTCCGCAAGTCCACGACGAGCCGGGCGCAGCACCCGCAGGCTAATCTGAGTGCCGGTCGCCGACGGTGGAGAAAGCACTGCATGAACTCGCACACCACAGCCGCCGACACCACCAGGAATATGGCCGTCGGCCCAGGGTTGCGCGTCGTCAAGCCTTCGTCCACACCGCGACGCGAGCCGCACCGCATACGCGCGCACCTCGCCCTCGTCCGCGAAGGAAATCTCGGCACGCTCCAGTCCGTTGCCGGCGTCGACCCAGACCTCGCCCGGCGCGGTGACAAGCACATCGCTGACACCAGGGCGTCGCAACAGCGCATCCAGCACGCCCGCGCCCACCGTTTCCTCACGAATCGTGCGTAGAATCTCCAGCACCTTCACATCGGAGACAACCCCCGAGGTCTCTGCGCGAATGATGTCGGCGACCTCGCTATGCGATGCCACCCCAGGCCGCTCCGCAAGCGCCGTCCGCACTGCCGCCAACAGCCTGACGTCATCCATCGCCACCACCGCCGACAAGGGCAAACATCGCTTCCAATCCCCGCGTCAGCTTGCCGACGGCCCCAGCGAGCCCGCCCACATCTATCTCGTGAGCTACCTTCTTGCAGTACTCAATCTCACCAACAATGGGCAGGTCGAGAGCGTATTCCACCTCTTCGACACTGATATCGCGGTACTGCTGGTACCGAACCGCAAGATTTGGGGTGAACCCCGCCTGTGCACAGATACTCACCAAGGGACCAGCGGCTGCGATAGCTCGAACGGAGGTGGGCAGGACTATGACGGTGTCATCGGCAAGCGCGCCGAGAGTGGTGACGTACTCCACCTGCTTCGGGCAGTCCACGATGACCGTAATTCCGGCATGAATAAGGCAACTAATGGTGCTGGCAATGTGCCGGACATCATCGGGCCTGTCGGGCCTGCCGGGCCTGTCGGTTCTGCCGGCGCCGCCGAAATTGTTGTTCGCTCCGGCGTGGTTATAAGCCGGCTCGGGCGTGCGACTGCGAGTCCACGTCAGCACTTTCAGCGCGGGCGATCGCGGGCAGGATGGCAGTGCTTCGTAGAGTGCCGCCCCGTCGAGACGGCCATCAGCAGCCGAGAAGTCCTGCCACCTCAGTCCCGGTTCCGTTTCCATCCCGAGCACCAGATCCATGCCTCCCGCCAGTGCGTCCGCGTCCACCAAGCAGATGGGCCTTTCGCGGGAAAGAACCAATGCACTCGCCGCCGCCGCGATGGAAGCACCGGCACCGCCGACCGCAGGAACCAACATCAGGCACGTTGCCGTGGAATCGGTTGTAGTTGCCGGCACGTTCGGTACGGGCTCTGTACCCGGTGCTGTAATCACGTCGGTGCTTGCAGGTGACGCTGGACTGTGTTGGTGGTTCAGGAGGCTCGAGCGGTTTTGGTAATCGGAGGGCTTCGGAGCATCCGGGCGTACGTCGCCACGGCCGAGCAGCTCGACAATATCGACGTTATCCGCGGGCAAACTGGCGCTGTAAACAGGTGCTAAAACCTTCGCTACCTGCGCATCTTCCGCCTCAGTGTCACTGCGGACCAGAAAGATTGCTCCCTCACTATGAGGCCGCCCGGCTAATCTTCGGGCTGCCGGTGCATCGACGAACACCGCTGGTGCCCGACGCCACAGGGCCGATGAAACTCCCGCTCCTGCCGAAGCTGACGTTGGGGCTGATGCTGATGGTGATGCTGGCGGCGAAGCAAATGCTTGTGCAGCCACTGGCGCTGCAGCCACAGGTGGCACGGTCTCCTGCACACAGTCACGACCGGTAGCAGCAACTATGAGCGCAACCTCTTCACGCAGCGCCTCATCATCAACGGCGTTGACTACTGGATTTGCTGGAGCCTCGGTTCGCTGAGCCATGGACAGTTTCTTGATTGCCATGGCCATAGCGTGCACTACAGGGCGGATTCAATGATGCCCACAAGGGGCCAAAACCTCGCTGTCTGTGGATAATTTTCAGACTGTGGATAACTGCAGAACGCCACGTCGCCTTTGCCTTATGGCTACTGCGCGACCTGGCTACTGCGCGACCTGAGCAATGCAAGTTAGTGACTAGGTTTATGTCAGGTGGCGTTGGGTCGATGCGAGTTAGTGACTGCGTTTATGTCAAAAATGGCACGAAAAATGGACTGAAAGTGTCATAAACTCGCACAGTTTCACATTTGCAGCCCGCAATTTTTACTACATAGCCCTCAACATTGGGGCAAAAAAGGGGCGACGCCCCGCGCCGGGGGGGGGATTGGCGCGAGGCGTCTTTAACCGGCTCGGGGGGGGGATTGAGCCGGGGCGGCCTCGCAGTCTGTTTCTAAAAAGAACAAGAAGGGGCCAGCCACGTCCAAGTATTACATATCCCGAGGAATCTGCAAATATCTTTCAAAGGATTTAATGCCCAATATGTTCGATGTCACGTCTCCTCGATTAATCGCGCCGACCCAAACCCCACCGGCCCCAATCGCCACCAGGCCCACGACCGCACCGGCCCAAACGCCACCGCCCCGACCGCGCCCAGAAACTGCCACGCCCTCACGCACCAGTCCCCCACCCAGCAGTTAAACACTCATAATGCTCTCCCCGGGTCCGACATCCATGGGTAAGCTCAGAGTCTATGAACACCGGCGAGAACAAGGCGTCAACAACGCCGCAGTCTCACGCTTCTACGGACACACGCATCGCGGAAGATGCCTCCGCCACCGCGGACTCTCGCGTCGCTGCTAACTCTCGCGTCGCTGCGTTCTTTGACCTGGATAAAACCATTATTGCCAAGAGCTCGGCATATGCGTTCAACAAGCAATTCCTCGAGCGTGGCATCATTTCGCCGACGGACATGCTGCAAATGGCGCTCAGCCATGCCCTGTACATGTCGCAGGGGCACGATGAGGCGCAAATGGAGGCCACCCGCGAGCAGTTTTCCGCCCTTATCGCTGGTCACAGCGCCAGGGAGCTGCGCCAGGTCGCCATCGAAACCCTAGAGCAGAATATCACGCCGTACATCTACGCCGAGGCACTGGAGCTCATTCGTGAACACCGCGCACAGGGGCATGAGGTGTTCATTATCTCGGCATCGGCTCGGCAGATTGTTGAGCCCATTGCGCAGGCACTCGGTGTCTACAACGTGGTGGCCACCGAACTGGAGGTCCGCGATGGGCTCTTCACGGGTGAAACGGAGTTCTTCTGCCGAGGCGAAAACAAGGCCGTGCAGATGCGTCGGATAGCGGAAAAACGCCAGTTCGACCTGGCCGAATGCTTCGCATACTCGGATTCCATCACTGATGAGCCCATGCTGGCTGCAGTCGGCCATCCCGTTGTGGTCAATCCCGATCGCGCTCTGCGCAAGATTGCGACGGAACGTGAGTGGCCTGTGCGCCAATTCCGGAATCCCGTCCCGCTGTTTCGCGCGCCGTCGAAACGCAATGCTGCAATTCTTGCCGGCGTCACACTGGCGCTTGGCGCGGGTGCGGCGCTGTTGGCACTGCGCAAAAACGACGACGAGCCAACGGCCGACTAACCCATCATCCAGCAGCCGGCCTGCCTACACCGCTTCGGCGATACCGCGCGCTTCCACGGCACCGGCCTTCAGCCCTTCCAGGTGCAGGAGAATCCACGCACGCAGGCCATCGGCGCTTCCCGACGCGAACCCCTCTGCGGCCTCGAAATACTCCTGTCGGTGGCGGGTCCAGTAGACCTCGGGCACGGCCAAGCCACGCGGATCCAGGCCGGTTGCGACAGTTGTCAGCCGCGAGGCGGCGCGGGCGATGATGCCGTTGTGGTACTCGAAGGGGCGCAGAGTCAGCAGCTCACCGTGCACAATCGCCGAGAGCACGCCAGCATGAATCTGGCTGCGGCCAGTGATGAAGTCACCGAGCACGTGCAGACGCTGCTCCTTCATCGCGGATGAGAGCTTGTCGTCACCGACCGGTCGGCCGGCCTTCATCCGCGCTTCGGAACCGTCTTCAGTCTCACCTGCGGGCGATGCGTTCAACGCAAACTTGGCCAGCACCTGCTGCGGAGCGCGCTGCCACACGCGGGTGGTCTCACCAATCGACTCCGGGGAAATGGTGTCGGCAACCCGCAGGGCTGCTGCGAGCACGGGGTCGGTGATGTTGCCGTCGTCGGGAAGCGATGGTTCGCCGCCTTCTAGCCACGCCGATGCCCGAGCGCCACGCAGGACCGACTCGGAACCGGTGACGTTGTGCTTGCGCAGGTTGGCCTTGTGCCGGTGGACGGACTGGATGGCCTTGGCCGCGACATCAGCCGCGTGCGCAACGCCGTCTAGCTGCCACAGGGGCGCGAGGGGGTCCTTGGGGTCAAGCTGCGGAATAGCAGCGGCGGGAGCACTGTCAGCGCCACCGGCACCCGATTCAGATGCCTTCGCCTGCGCTGCCTCACGCTCTGCACGCTTCTTCGCCGACACGGAGGACACACCCAGGCTCATGCCAGCTAGGCCACCCTTTCCGGCACCGGCGCCATTGCCAACACCATTGCCAGCACCGGCACCAATTCCATCGGCTCCACGCACGTTCTCAGGCTGATTGTTCATATCCCACACCCTAATTCTTCGCCGCTAAGTAAGTGACAAACTTATATAGAAATGGTCAAAGATGAGAAAAACTTGAACGAGTTCTTGGCTTTTTCGCCCTTATGGCGCGCCCTACCCACAATCAGAGGTAGTATGGCAGTTTGTAACTGCAGTTTTAAAGTTTCAAACCATCTTTTCCAACCATCTGCGTAGGAGGAAGTACACGTGAGCAACGACGATACGAAGGGTCTCTTTACCGACGGCACCGAACCGCGTGTTACCGCTATCCCGCTGAGTGATGTGGATAGCAACGCTTCGGGCGATGCCAGCATCGGCCAGCTCGTGTCTAATGCTTCTACGCAGATTTCCGCTCTGGTTCGCTCTGAGATTGAGCTGGCCAAGGCCGAAATTGCTGGCGAGGCTAAGAAGGGCGCAGTTGGCGGTGGCTTCTTCGCGGTTGCCGGCGTCGTCGCGCTGTACTCCTCGTTCTTCTTTTTCTTCTTCCTCGGCTGGCTGCTGGATGTTTGGCTGCCAACCTGGGCTGCATTCCTCATCGTCTTCGTTCTGATGCTGGTCATCGCCGGTGTCGCGGCACTGCTGGGCCTGAAGAAGGTCAAGTCGATCCGCAAGCCGGAGAAGACCATCGAGTCGATGCAGGAGCTGAAGGGGGTCGTGCCGTCGGGGTCGGCGAAGAAGTCTTCGCAGCCGAACGGTATGTACACCTAAAGGCTTGAAAGAAATTGGGCGGGACTTTGTTGGTCTCGCCCTTTTGTCTTATTCAGTCCCGGTTTAAGCCCTTCGGATAAGGTATTTTCCCCTCATGACCTCCCTCAGCGATTCTCTTACCGGCCCCTGGCGTCATCGTCTCATTCACGTCCGCGGCCAGCGCCTACACATCGCCGAGTGCGGCCGCCCCTCCGATCCGCTCGTGTTGTTTATTCACGGCTCGACTGGCGGTTGGTTTGAATGGCGCGAGGTTTTGCCAATGCTTAACGACGACTCGGGAGACCCCCTCCCCGTGCACGCTGTGGCTATTTCTATGCGTGGCTACGGTCAGTCCGACCGAACACCGCATGGCTACGATCCGTTCGAGGCGGCCCAGGACATCGCCTCGTCGATTCGCTCGTTGGGGCACTCGACCGCACTGCTGGTCTGCCAGGGGTTCGGCACGTGGGTGGCGTGGACGTTGGCCTCGCGGCAGCCGAATCTTGTTTCCGGAATCATTGGTTGTGGTGCTGCGCATCCGAAGGTGTGGCTCAACCAGTTGAAGAGCCCGTGGTCGGAGGACTTCCGCAGTAGCCTAGCTCCGCTGCTGCGCCGTTCGTGGTGGGATTCGCGGCCACGGATGCCGCGGTTGCGTCGCAATCAGTTCAGCACGCAGGCGGCTGAGGCTCGCCAGCAGCGGCTCATTGACCGCATCGTGAGCGAGTCCATGTCCACCGCCGGAGAGGGGTTCGCCGAGACCCCCGAGGGGAAACAGACCGCGGAACTCATGTCTGACAGCCTGGCCAGTGGGGCACTCCGCCCTGCACTGGCACATATGAATTGGTGGACGCGACCGGCTCCGGCCGCTTTCCGCAAGTGGTTGGGCGCGATGGAGGGGTCGTCGAAAAGCGATGAGCACACGGTGCTGCTCGTCGGCGAGCAGGACACTCGTCCCCCACGTGCGCTGGTGGAGCTCAGCTCCACCCACGTGCGCGTTGTGCCGGATTGTGGGCACTTCCTGCCGGTAGAGAAGCCTCAGGCTGTGGTGCAGGCGATCAGGGATCACCTGCACTGGTTGCCGGAAGGGTCTTAAGGATCGGGCCTTTTAGCCCTTTACCTGCCCCGTTACCTTGAAGTCATCCCCGATAATGGGGATAGTCGCTGGGCTGGGCATGACTTAATCGCCCTGTAGTTTCAATAATCCGGGAGTGGTGCCACCCGGCACCAGGACATTCGATGACAGCTAATAGGGACGCAGCCGGAATCTCCAGGTCTCAATGTAGACGTGGGTGTGCGCCACGAATGCCATGACACCAGCGACTGGCAAATCCACCACGTTTCCCCCTAGGAACCATCCATGTCGCAGGATACTCCCATCGACATTTTCCTTGGCCTAGATGTAGACAAATCCCAACACCATCGGAGCGCTACCCATTGCGGTTGCCCGTCAACGCGGTTGCCAGGTCGGCTACTTACCAGGCTTGGCCATGCGAAAAGCCACGGATCCCTACCCTGTACAGGCGAAAACCGACAATCGCGACGCCTTCATCATCGCCGATACTGCACGAACAATGCCGCACACCCTGCGGTCGGTTGGTCGAAACAGCGAAGTACTCTCAGCCCTCAAGATGCTATCCGGCTTTGACGATGACATACCTCGTGACTGCACCAGAACCGTCAACCGGCTACGCAGCGTGCTCACCCAAATCTACCCCAGCCTGGAGCGTGTTTTCGCTGACAGCCAACATTAAAGCACTAAAAGCCCAACGCGAAACTATCACCAGCCAGGTCGAGGACATGCTGGAGGATTTCCCTGCCTCCGAGGTCTTGGATCCAGCATGCCGGGAATCGGCATCAAGACCGCAGCGCAGATGCCGCTTTCCATCGGTGATGGATCCCACTTCGCATTCTCTGGTCATCTGACCGCCTATGCAGGAACACGAAGATCAGGCTCATCAATGCGAGGTGAGTTCCCATCCAATACAGGAAACAAGCGACTGAAAAATGCTCTGTTCTACTGAAGCGTTTGCTGCCATGCGAAGCCACGAAACGTCCCGAACCTACTACGGGCGCAAAAGAGCAAAAGGCAAACGCCACAATGCGTCCCACTCATGTGCCTATCCAGACGTAGATGTAACGTCATCTACGCCATGCTCAAAACAAGGAATTCTACCGAAACGCACCTACCAAACAATCAGTAGCAGTTTAAGCCGAGCAGCAATCAGGCCCACCAACACCAATTGATGGGCCCAATAAACCGTGCCTAGAACCCATCCCCAAGAGTTTCACCTAAGAACTCCGATTGGGGCTTGACAAAAACATAGGGACACCCCCAGTAGACCATCATGCGCGCTTTTACAGTTGGTGAGCTTTGACGCTCAGATTGGTTTGAAGTACAGTTTCGGCCTATGAAGATTCGTTCCTAATTCGACGCGCTCTTATTCATCGTTGACTCGAAGGCGGAACTTGGCATGCCTATTTCTTTTTCCCATCTCTCTTTTGCCTGGCCAGACGGCACTCCTTGTTTTTCAGACTTAAGCGCTACATTCACTGCGCCTTTCACCGGTCTTGTGGGCGCTAATGGCTCAGGAAAATCGACCCTCGCTAAGGTATTGGCCGGCATCTATCAACCCACTTCTGGCACGGTGGAGGCCCCTAAAATCGGTTACCTTGACCAAGATTTAGGGCTCAAAGTGACCGACACCATCGCAGATGTATTTAAAGCCCGCGAAATCTTAGACGCCATAGCGGAGATCGAAGCGGGCAACTACTCCGAGGAACTCGCGGACATCGTTGCTGACAACTGGGATCTAAAGGAACGGATTCAGGCCGCCCTTAGCGCGTCGGAATTGAATTTTTCTCTTACTCGCAGCGTCGGCAGCCTGTCGGGAGGAGAGGCAGTCGCTGTGGCGCTGACGGCGTTGTTTTTCTCCCAACCAGAGATGATTGTTCTTGATGAGCCCACGAACAATCTCGACGCCGCCGCCAAGGAGCGCCTCCTACATATGATTGACTCTTCCCAGGTGCCCATGGTGGTCATCTCGCACGATCGGGAGCTGCTCAACCACGCTGACGAGATCGCTGAGCTCTATCACGGCTCATTACGTATGTTTAGCGGAAACTTTGAGCACTACCGTCAAACCATCGACCACGAACAGGAAGCCGTGCGGGCGGAAGTAAGTGAGGCCAGAGCCTCCTATCACAAGGAAGTTCGACAACGTGCCGAGATGCAGACACGGCTCGCCCGTGACGCCCGCCGTGGGAGAAAGTTCGCTACCTCCAAACGCAAGCCCGGCATGGCCATGGGAAACGATAAGAACCGATCTCAGGTCTCGTCAGCCAAGCGTGCCAGTGATGCCGCAGCCTCGGTGTCACAAGCTCGGGCAAGTTATGACTTGGCGCAGCTTAGGTTGCGGGAGGACACTCACGTTCACATCGAGCTTCCCGATACCAGCCTTCCCAATGCCACGCGCGTTCTGGACAGCGAGATGTTGACAATCGTCGGCCCCGAACGTGTTCGACTCGCCGGTGCCAATGGGTCGGGAAAAACTACGTTTCTCAATCGGATTGCCAGCGGCGAAGTCGACTATGCGCTGCCCTGCGGCTACCTACGCCAACGCATCGCATTGCCGGCGGAAAAGAGTGTGTGGGAGCTGGTCGCGGAAAGCAATCCGCAGGCTGACCTGCAGCTTATCCGCGACAAGCTGGCGCAACTATTGTTCCAGAATGACAGTGTCCACGCACCGGTGAGGCAACTTTCCGGAGGCGAGCGGTTCCGCGTCGAGTGCGCGCGCGTGCTGCTTGCGTCCCCCGCACCGCAGTTCCTGCTAGTTGACGAGCCGACTAACAACTTGGATATCCCCACCGTGGACTGGCTTGTCGACGTCCTCTCTGCCTACCGCGGAGCGTTACTCGTCGTCAGCCACGATGAATACTTCTGTTCGAACCTTTCGCTGGATCGCACCATCGAGCTTTAAAAGCATTTTGCAATGAGTCAGTCGGCACACGAAAACGGGCGAGTAATTTATACCTCAAATGTGCTCAGGCAGCGCCTCTTTGAATTGAACCATGACGATATCGTGATTCCATGCATTGTGCCCCCTCGTAAGCACGCGCTGTCACTTTGAGTCGTATTTTTCCACCGTCTTGAGCTGTCATCTTTGAAAATGGGGCCAAGTGCATAGTCTGCTGTATTTTTGTGAAGTCACTATAGGTGCCGTGATTTTGCGATGTCACGCGCTTAGCATTGTGGGCGACGGCCGGGAAAGCTGAGCTTGCCACCTTGCGGTGGGTGTACTGGTGGGGCACCAATCGGCTTCACGAAGCACTGGACTACGCCCCCACAGGAAATAAAAACCGAGTACTGCCGCACCCAGCCCATCAACACAGGGTCGTAAAAGAAGCGGAACTAAACCTAGGATGTCGATTCGGGATAGTTGGTACCTGTTTTTCCGTGTAGCCGGTACTGCAAACGTTTTTCTCTCATAGTTGATGCTGGAAGTACCGTCGTCTGATGCTGTCTGTGTCTGCGTCAACTCTTGCTTCGAGCGATCCATCTGGAGCCCTGCCCACGAGATACAACGCTGTCGCGATACCAGGCCGACATCATCTCGTTGCGCAGTCCGAGGGCCCCGCAGGTCCTAAGTTGCCAAGAGGCCAACCAAACCGTTACCGGTCCATCGCCAACACTACTGTCGAACAGCCGGTTGCAACACAGCGGACACCGAACAACCGAACCCACATTGGTGACCTCAACATGCGCGCGGCCAACGCCCATTAGCTCCGAACTGCTATTGCATAAAGCCGGGTTGCTACAGTCGGGCGTGCCCCACACAACTTGCCGCTTACCCCGCCACGCACTGCTGCGTGCTGATGGCCCCGTAGTTATTCATCGCCTCATCAATGTGTGGCTGGACCTCGGCGTGCGTCAGCGCGTAACCAGTCTGGTCATTGTTCACACCGGCACCGAAGACCAAGCCCAGGATCTGGCCCTGCGGCGTAATCAGTGGGCCGCCCGAGTTACCGTGGCGCACATCTGCCTTCAGAACATAGGACTGGCGCTCGTGCCTGGTCGACGAATAAATATCCGGGCCTCGAATAATGATGTTCTCCGTCACGCGAGCAGGTGTGGCCTTAAAGGGACCGGACTCGGGAAAGCCCAGCACTACCGCGTCATCGCCCGGACGAGCTTCCTGATCCGACCACTGCATGGGCTCCAGGGGCAGGTCGGTGGTTCGGAGCAGGGCGACGTCGTCAAGCGGATCGTAGTGCACGACATTCGCGTCAGCCATGCCGACCACGGTTTCCAGCCGAACAGTGGTGGCGCCGGCGACCACGTGCGCATTGGTCAGAATCAGATCCGGCGCGATGACAAAGCCCGTGCCCTGCAGCAAGCGCTCACACTGCGGGGCCTCGCCCAAGACGCGGACGATGGACGGTCGAATACTGTCGACGACACCTTGCGAAATCACATTGGGATCGGCGGGTTCATCGGGGACGTTCTGCTTGTAGCCGAATGGCGGAGCGATGGCGGGCATTCCATCATCGCGGAGCTGACGGAGGATGCCACTGAAGCCGTCGCTCCATTCGTCGGGAGCGATCTGATCAATGAGGTTCATGCCCTTGGACTCACGCACCCAGTCGGCGAACTGCCCGGGCACGGCCGTGGCCAGCGGCACGGCGATCATCCATGTCACTACCAGCGCAGTCACGGACTGCACGATGGCACCAAGGCTCGAATCCAGGCCGACTGCCAACGGCGAGCGAATGGTATTCCGCAGCGACTGCCCTGCCACTGTTCCCACCGCATGACCGATCAGGGCGAACAGAATCACTGTGCCGAGGCCCAGAAGAACCTTCCCCGACTGGTTCTCGACTTGCGCCATAGCTAGCGGCGCCAAGGGCACACCAATAACCAAGCCCAGAACAACGCCCAAAATGGCCATAATCGACGAGACGGCGCCCTGCTGCCAGCCAACGACGAGCGCGAAAATGAAAACCGCCAGCAGCGCAACGTCAAACACAGCGATTGCAGGCATCATCGTCGGCCTCCCTTCAGTACGGACAGCTTTTCACCATTAGCGGAACGCGCGAGCACCGGCAAAAGTTTCTGCACGTTGGTGTCGTCCCACGGTTCCGACCAGCCGGCCACATCCAGCAAGTAGGACAGCACGCCGCCGGTAAAGCCCCAAACGACGAAGTCACCAACCTTAAATGCCGGCCCTGTCCAGCCGTGATACCCCAGCATCATGCGGTTGTCCGGATTCGTCAGGTGGCTGATTGGCACGTTGAATACCGATTCCGTCTCCGCAGGGTCGACCGCGCGCAGCGGATGCGGTGCATGCCAGTACGCCAGCACCGGATTGACCGCGAACCCAGTCCGCGAAATATCAATCGAGTCCAGCACCCGCATCGGCGTCACCGTCTTTCGGTCCAGCCCGGTTTCTTCCTCTGCTTCACGCAGCGCGGTATCGACCTCGTCCACGTCCCCGGGGTCGATGTGACCGCCCGGAAACGCCATCTGACCTGCATGCTTACGCAGCGTTGTCGCCCTGTGAATAAGCACCACACTGGCATCCTCCGGCCGCTGATGCGCCTCCGCATCACCGCTGAGCAGCACCAACACCGCCGACCGCGCAGGATTCCGCAACGGTTTCTCCTGCGTCGAGGAGTCTCGCCGCAACTTCGCAAACGCGCGCTTCACGCTTGATGACGAATCGGAGCGACCGGCCACCTTCTGCTCCGAGTGATCTGTTGCGTCGTGGCTGGCGCTGCTGGCGTGACTGGTGCTGGCGTGGCCCGCCGCGTCGTAATCAGCACTGACCAGGTGCGGCGGCAAACTATTGGTCAACCACTTCGGCAGATACAGCCCCGAGCTTGCGTCGCGATTCCACGACTGTCCCTGAGTCACTTCAATGCACCTCGCACGAAATCAGTAATCTGCTGTGCATCGGTGAATTCACCAGGATGAATGGTCGCCACAGTGCCATCTGCCTTAAACACCACGGTGATGGGCACAACTCGCGGTAGATTCAACGCTGGTCCGACCACGTCAACCGTGTCCGAGTAGGTCGGTAGCTTCACTCCGATTTCCTGCAGGAAGGCCTGGCCACGCCCCGCCTCGCGGGCCGCATGCACCGTCGCCACCTGCACGTCCGGGTTGTCCTTAGCCCATTGCTCAATAAGCGGTAGCTCTTGGCGACACGGCGCACAGTTCCACGCCCAGACATTAAGCACCGTCGGCTTGCCCTCGACGACCTGGCCCATGTCCACCAGTTCCGCTTGGCCTGCCTCGTTGTCCTGGCCTGTCGAGTCTCCCGACTCCGCCAACAGCGGCAAGCGCACACCGGCCAGCGAGCCACTACCCGCTACCGCCGCGATCTCATCCTTCGACATCGCTGGCGCTGCCGGCGCACCATCCACTTCACCATTGCCGGCACCATCACTGCCAGCGCCCTCCGCACCGACACTCGCACCGGATCCGGTCCCACCACCATCGGCCTCGTCATTGCCACCAGTGGTATTCACAATCGCGAAAATCACCAGACCCACAATGCTAAGTCCCGCGATGAGCAGCGTAATCAGCGATGCCGAACGGTTAACGTCCGCCTGCCGATCCTCATAGTGGCCACCATTGTGACTATGACCGCCCTGCTCATTCACGAAAAGTGCTCCTCGACTAGTCCTGTGTCGCTGTGGTGTTGCGCGCGCTATCCCCGTCGTCAAGCGCGGAAAGTTCCTCCCCACTGTAGCCGTCATTAAGACCGGCCAGGTAGAGAAGCCATTCCCTGTCGTCTGACTTAATCAACTTCTCCGCCGTCTCCGGCTCCGCCGGACCCGCGATGCCATACGACGGGCAATCCGCCGCCAAGAAGCACGCCCCGCACGCCGCCCGACGCGAATGACACACCCGGCGACCGTGGAAAATCAGCCGATGCGAAAACCACGTCCACTCCGCGCGCGGCAGTACCTCCATCATCTCGTGCTCCACGCGCACCGGATCTTCCTGCTCCGTGAGGCCCATGCGCCGCACCAGACGCCCAAAATGCGTATCGACCGTCAAACCCGGCACCCCAAAAGCATTCCCCAGCACCACATTTGCCGTCTTTCGCCCCACGCCCGGCAGCTTCACCAGCTCCTCCAACGTGCCCGGGACCTCGCCGCCATGCTGCTCCATCACTCCCTGCGCAAAACCGATGATGTTCGCAGCCTTATTCCTATAGAAACCCGTCGGCCTAACGAGCTCCTCGACCTCCTCCTGATTCGCAACCGCCAAATCAGCCGGGCTGGGGTACCTAGCGAACAGCGCCGGCGTGGTCATATTCACCCGCGCGTCCGTACACTGCGCCGACAGAATCGTCGCCACCGCGAGCTCATACGGATTACGAAAGTCCAGCTCACAGTGCGCATTCGGGTACGCCACCGCCAGCGTGCGGTTAATCCGTCGCGCACGCCGCACCATACCCAGGCGCGTCTCCTTCCCCCGCGCCGCCGGATGCGCCCCCACCGCCCGACGCTTCTTCGACGTCAGGGATCCCTGCGGGTGCGTGGGCTGGGGTTTGCTTATTTGGTGCGTGCTTAACGACGATGCCTTGCCGGTCGTATCCATGGTCGTAGTGTATCGGCTACCCCGGATTGCAATTCACGTGCGCACCTTTCGCGGGCCGCATCCTTAGATTCGTCCGGGATGCGGATGGAACCGGTAGGAGCTCGGGCAGATTCGGTCAAAAACCAAAGAAGTCATGTCCAACTGCAACTTGGAACACCGTTAGCAAATTGTTAGTTATAAATACACAGTTCAGCGGCTTTTCACCAGAATTCCCCACAGGCGCAGTGGCTCTTTTGCTACAGTGGTGTTTATCACATCTTGGTGACGGCGTAGTTTTGGGATGCATCTGTAGAGGCGATTTGTCGTGAAATTCGTCCAGGGATGAACCTGCCTTGAAGGCTGGCAGCGGCGTTACCGGGAAAGACCGAAAGTAGTGGGACTAGTGGGACGGGGCAGTTTCTCTTCCTGTTTGACCACTGCAATCTGTAGTCGAGTGTTAATTTGGTGGCTGCTGGCCTGTATTTACGGTGGTTAGCGGCCCAAGACAGGAGAATTTTACCGTGGATGACGTCAAGGAGATTCTCTCCCGGGCCGGTGTATTTCAGGGAGTCGACCAGGAGGCTGTGCAGGCCTTGCTCGGCGAGCTCGAGACGGTTCGCTTCCCGCGTGGAACCACCATCTTCAATGAGGGTGAGCCGGGCGATCGGCTCTACATCATTATTGATGGCAAGGTGAAGCTGGCTCGTCGCTCAGCCGACGGTCGTGAAAACCTGTTGACCATCATGGGCCCATCCGACATGTTCGGCGAGCTCTCCATCTTCGACCCGGGCCCGCGCACCTCTTCGGCGGTCTGCGTCACCGAGGTTTCCGCCGCGTCCATGAGTGCCGATCAGCTGCAGGAATGGGTCGGGTCACACCCTGATGTTCCAGCCCAGCTGCTGCGCATGCTGGCCCGCCGTCTGCGCCGCACCAACAATTCGCTGGCCGACCTCATCTTCACCGACGTCCCTGGTCGCGTTGCTAAGTCCCTGCTTCAGCTGGCCAATCGCTTCGGTGTTCAGGAAGGTTCTGCTCTCCGCGTGAACCATGACCTGACTCAGGAGGAAATCGCACAGCTCGTCGGCGCCTCCCGAGAGACCGTTAACAAGGCTCTGGCAGAGTTCGCCCACCGCGGCTGGATCCGCCTTGAGGGCAAGTCCGTGCTCATCTCCGATACGGAGCGTTTGGCTCGACGCGCACGTTAGCTTGTTGCGCACGTTAGCTTGTTGCGCACGTTAGCTTGTGGCGCACGTTAGCTTGTGGCGCTGCCCAAACGACTCACATCCCGCAGCCTCTGCTTTTGGATCCCCGGTTCCCGTAGGAGCACATGAAACGCATGAGGCTCGCGGGATTTTTGTTGTCTTCCCCCGCTGGCCTGCCATGCTGGCCTGGCATGCTGACCTGGCATGCTGGCCGAATTATGGCCAAGTTTGGCGCACTCATCGACGCTTCCTGCTTTTCCACCACTTATCGATGCTTTCCCGGCACCTATCGATGCACCATTCACCGATTTCTCCTTGCATCAATCACTTTTCGATGCGCTGTTCACTTATGCGTGCGCTATAGCTCATCGACAAGTGGATACCTCATCGATAAGTGATTGAGCTGGCCCCGACGAGGCCAACCCCACCCCAACCAGCACTAGCCGAAAACAAAAAGCGCGCAACCCGCAAAACTGCAGGTCACACGCTCTTTTTCATGCGGCGACTCAAGCTCGGCTTCAGCCAAGCCTCAATTAAGCCCAGCCCAGACCAGCCCAGCAACTGGCCAAAGCCCAAGCCGAAGCCAAAGCCCAGCAACTACTCCCCGTGATCGCGCAGGTAGCGCAGGGTCACGCGAGTCGACTGCTCAGCAGCATGACGCAGCACCGGATCGACATCGGTGTAAATCTCATCCACAATCTGGTCGACCGTAGCTTCGTCGCCCAGCTTGGCAACGGCATCCTTCACCTGCTGCAGGCGCAGCTTACGACGCTCAATGTACTTCTGCGTCATTACAGTGATGTCCGGCAGGTCAGCACCATGACCAGGCAGCAGACGAACACCCTTGCCGCGCGAATCCAGCATCTTCAGGGTTTCCATGTACTTACCCAGGTCGCCGTCGGTCTCCGAGATCATAGTGGTGTGGCGACCAGCGATGGTGTCACCGGTAACGATGCCTTCAACATCGTCCTCGCCATCACCAGTGTGAATGAAGTAGCAGACGGAATCAGCGGTGTGACCAGGGGTTGCCACGACCTCAATCTGCGGGGTTACTCCGTCGAGGACGATGCGTTCGCCGTCGACAAGCGGATCCTGACCTCCCGCGCAGTACTGAGACTCCAGCTCACGAATCGGCGCGCCGGTGAGCTGGCGGAAACGTGCGGCGCCATCAGCATGGTCGCCATGACGGTGCGTCAGCAGAATCAACGCAACGTCGCCGGCATAACGCTGGAGGACGTTCAGGTGTCCCTCGTCCTCCGGACCCGGATCGATGACAATACTGCGGCTATCCCCCTCAGCCTTAATAACGTAGGAGTTCGTACCCTCCAGCGAAGAGTAGCTGGGGTTCGGGCACAGAACGACGCCCACAGACTGAGAAATCTGACGCAGTTGGCTATACGCAGGATGCTCCATGTCCTCTATCCTACGTGGTTGCGCAATCCGGGGAGCGCGCCACGTCCTCCAATTCGGCTCATTTGGGTGTATGCACGCTTCACGACGGCCCGGAGAACGCAGCATCCCCGCTGTTCACGGCGACAAAAGAAGCAGCTACTAGGCTACTTCAACGATGATCTCGACTTCCACGGGAGCGTCCAGCGGAAGCTGATTCACACCCACTGCCGAACGAGCGTGCTGGCCCCGTTCGCCGAAGACGTCGCCGAAGAGTTCCGAGGCCCCATTGATAACGCCCGGCTGACCAGTAAATCCAGCGGCGGAATTGACGAAGCCGACAACCTTCACGATGCGGGTGACATTGTCGAGGCCAACCTCGGCATCGACTGCGGCCAAAGCGTTGAGAGCGCAGGTGCGGGCGGCCTCCTTGGCCTCCTCAGCAGTGACTTCTGCACCGACGTGGCCGACGTGGGTGAGCTCGCCGTTCACAAAGGGGAGCTGACCGGAAGTGAAAACAAGGTTGCCCGTGCGCGTCGCGGGTACGTAAGCCGCAACTGCCGCGGCAACTGCAGGCAGGGTAAGCCCCAGGTCCTTAAGAGCCTGGGAAGGAGTGCGAGATTCAGAGTTGCTCATTTAAGTTAAGCCTTTCCACGGCGGCTAGTGGCGGGCGAATAAAGCCGTGCAAAGAAAGATGGCAGCCAACAGTGAGTCAGCTGCCGACCGAAAGCACAACCGCCGTTGTTAGTTAGGTATTAGACACCTAGGTAATTAGTCAGCCTTCGGGCGCTTGAAGTAACCGACGTGGTTTTCGCCGGTCGGGCCGGGGAGAACAGTGACGAGCTCCCAGCCGTCCTCACCAAAGTTGTCCAGGATGGCCTTGGTGTTGTGAATGAGCAGCGGTGCGGTGAAGTATTCCCATTTAGTAGTCATGGAAGCTACTTTATCTGTCCCCCAGCCTCGCGCGCTGGGGGTTCAGTTTTACTTCGGTTTAAGTCCGGTTTTTACTTGGCCACTTAGCTAGCTTGGTTATTTACTTAGCCAGCTTTGCCTTGCGCTGAGCTGCGTACTGCTCAGCGTAGAAGTCGGCCCACGAGGTAATTTCCGGGTGCTCGCGCAGCATTGCGCGGCGCTGACGCTCGGTCAGGCCACCCCAGACGCCGAACTCGACGCGGTTGTCCAGAGCGTCGGCACGGCACTGCAGAACCACTGGGCAGTGGCGGCAGATAACTGCGGCTTCGCGCTGTGCGGCGCCGCGAACGAACAACTTATCCGGGTCAATATCGCGACACTTAGCGCGCGGAACCCACTCCTGGCGATCGCGGAAGCTCTCTACACCGAGCTCATAGCCTGCCGCAGTAGCAGTGCGGTTGCGATCTGGAATCGTGGCGGTCATTGTAGCCTCCTCGTGCCTGCGAATTTCGTTATTTCGAAATAGTTTCAACTAAATAGTGCTGAAATTTTGTTGTAAGTCTATTCACACCGTCCAAATAATGTCGATTGGGTCACATTGAGAGGGTGGACGTGGCGCAGTTCCAAATATAACGATGCAGGTGGGACAACTTTTTCCAACAAAACGACGGGGGTGATTTGCGTCACTATGAAAACTTTTTTCCAGAAACCACCACACGATGAGTTGCCCGGTATTGTAAGGGCGCTCGTAGCACTCCTCCCCCCCCCCCCGCTCGCCCGGCGTTTTTCTGAGCTCGCCGGGTATGTCGCTAGGCGGATTTTCAAAAATCCACTTCGGCTCAATCCGCCCTACCTTGTAGTGTGATTGCTGTGAATAAAGGTTCGACGCTGTTCAAGCTCTCCGTTGCCACTGTGTTGGCAGCGTTGATTATGGCCAGCGCCCTCTTTCCTCTTGTGGGCGGCTCGGCCTACCTCGTCGCGCGCACGGCTGATGAATTCGCGTCGGCGTCGCGGTCGGTGATTTCTAAGGACGCACCAGGGGTCACCACTATTACGGATCGGAATGATCAGCCGATTGCGTGGCTCTATGATCAGCGGCGGTTTAATGTGCCGTCGGAACACATCTCGCCAGCCATGAAGGACGCGCTGGTCAGCGTGGAAGATAGGCGCTTTTATGAGCACTCCGGTGTGGACTGGAAGGGTACTGCCCGTGCGGCGGTAAAGAACTTCATGTCTCAGTCAGTGCAGGAAGGCGCCTCCACAATCGAGCAGCAGTTGATTAAGAACCACACGCTGCTCGTGGACGCACAGTCGGAGTCGGAGCGTCGCGCTGCTACTGCCACGGATTATGGCCGCAAAATCCGCGAGATTCGCATCGCGTTGGATCTGGAAGATGAGCTCACGAAAGACGAGATTCTGACCAAGTACCTGAACTTGGTCCCCTTCGGCAATGGCGCTTTCGGTGTGGAAGCTGCAGCTCAGACCTACTTTGGTATTCCCGCCTCCGATCTGAATGTCCCGCAAGCCGCTCTGCTCGCGGGCATGGTTCAGCAGTCCTCCGGGCTCGATCCATATACAAATCCGGAGGGTGCGCATGCACGGCGTAACGACGTGCTTGCGGCCATGGAATCCACGGGGGCAATTGGCCCGCAGGAGGCTCAAGACGCCAAGGCAGCTGATCTTGGTATTCTCCCGGAGCCTCAGCGCCTGCCGCAGGGGTGCATCGCGGCGGGAGATCGCGGTTTCTTCTGTGACTATGTGGTCTCCTACTTGGAGAACCACGGCATTGAGACCGAGAAGCTCAAGCGCGGCGGCTTCCATGTGAAGACTACGCTGGACCCGCGTGTGCAGGACAGCGTGCAGGAGTCTCTACGTCAGCAGGCGTCACCGACGGCGGATGGCGCAGCCGAGGTTATGAGTTTGCTTGAGCCCGGGGATGACTCCAGGAAGTTGCTCGCGATGGCGTCGTCACGCGTATACGGCCTCGATGCGGAGCACATGCAGACCGTGCAGCCGCAGCCATTTACGCCGGTGGGCAATGGCGCGGGCTCGATTTTTAAGATTTTCGCGGCGACGTCGGCGGTGGAAAAGGGGCTGGGTATTGATACCCACTTCCCGGTGCCGCGCCGTTACGAGGCCTCCGGGCTGGGCACCGGTGGCGCAGAGGGCTGCCCGCCGGGGCTGTACTGCGTGGAAAATGTAGGCAGTTTCCCGCCGTCGATGTCGCTGCGTGAGACGCTCGCACGGTCACCGAATACGCCTTTTATTCAGATTTCTGAGCTGGTCGGCGTCGATGGTGTAATGGACATGGCGGTACGCCTGGGTATGCGTTCATACACGGAGCCAGGCAGTTTTGATGGTGAGTCCTCGGTGAAGGACTACGTCTCGGAGCACAAACTCGGCTCTTTCGTGCTGGGTCCGACGTCGGTGAATAACCTTGAGCTTTCCAATGTCGCGGCCACGCTGGCCAGCAATGGTCGCTGGTGCGAGCCCTCTCCAATTGAGTCCGTCACGGACTCTAAGGGCAACGAGGTCAAGCTGAATGTGCCACCGTGTGAGCAGGCGGTGGAGCCGGGTGTCGCGCACGCAATCGCTAATGCGCTCAGCAATGATGCCACCGATGGCACTGCGAAGGACGCCGCGAAAGAGCTCAACTGGGAAGGCCCGGTCGCAGCTAAGACCGGTACTACCGAGTCGAACCAGTCCGCGGCATTCCTGGGCTTCACCGGCGGTCTGGCCGGATCGGTCTACGCCTACAATGACACCCCGACTGTTACGGAACTGTGCACGTCACCACTGCGCCAGTGCCCGAGCGGAAACCTCTTTGGTGGTCGCGAGCCCGCGCGGACATGGTTTGGTGCAGTCGGCCCGGTTATCGAGGACTATGGCGGAAAGAACCTCCCGCCACTGGATTCGGACTACGGCCTGGGCACTTCCATTACCCAAATGCCAAATGTCGTGGGCATGCAGAAAGCCGAGGCCCGGGAGGTTCTAAAGAAGGCTGGCTACAAGGTAGAGGAACAAACTGTGTCCCGCACGGGTGAGTCGCGTGGAATCGTGGTCGGGCTGGATCAGCCGGCACTCCTTCTCAAGGGCGGCACCGTCACGATCCGCGTGGCCGATGGCACCCGCCGTCCGACGCCGCCGCCTGCACCGTCGTCGCCGTCGCCACGTCCAGAGTCGACGACGTCCCGGCCGGATCCGCTACCGCAGTTCCCTCGTCCGAACACTCCGCCAGCGCCGAGCTTGCGGGATCTGATTCCGCTGCTGCCGTTCTAGTTCACTACTACCGTTCTAGTTCGTTCTAGTTCGCTCTGGGAGGCAGCCCCAGTTCGCCCCAAAGATACAGCTCCAACACATATCGCCGAAAAAGGGAAAACGGCGAAAGGTCGCGCTAGCCCTGCAGGGCAGCCTTAACGGCCTCGGAAAGCCGCTTGCCATCAACCTGGCCAGCGGCCTTTTCCTTTGCCACCTTCATAACCTGGCCCATAATCTTCATGCTCGGCGCGTCATCGCCAGCAACCTCGGCCACGGATTCTGCGACGAGGTTCTTCACGGCGTCGTCGTCAAGCTGTTCCGGCTGGTAGCGGGCGAAAACCTCTGCTTCGGCGAGCTCGGCGTCGGCAAGTTCCTGGCGGCCGTTCTCGGCGTACATCTCAGCGGACTCGCGACGCTTCTTGACCTCCCGCTCAATCACACGCAGCACCTCTTCATCGGTGAGCTCGTGCTTGGAGCCGGAGACCTCCTCGGTCTGGATGGCGGCCTTCAGCATGCGCAGCGCCGCAACGGTTTCCTTGTCGCGGGCCTTCATTGCGGCGGTCATATCGGAGACAATTGTGTTCTTCAGTTCACTCATACGCCCTAGATTACCGCTGTAGTTGATAGTGTCTCTGTCATGACATCGCGCGCTTTTTCCAACCGAATTCTGCGGTCTGCCGCAGCTCTCGCCACGCTTGGCTTGACGACGTTTATCTACGCGAACCAAATCGAATTGCGCGCATTTAAACTCCACCGTGTGCAAGTTCCCGTGCTGGCACCCGGCACGCTCGCCCGGGCGGGAAAGCGCGAGGGTGAGCCTTTCCGGATTTTGCATGTCTCCGACTTCCACATGCTCCCCGACCAGAAGTTGAAGCAGAAGTGGGTTGCCAGCCTCGATGCTCTGAACCCTGACCTGGTGATTAATACCGGCGACAACCTGGGAAGCGACAAGGCCGTTCCCAGTGTCCTCGCAGCGCTCGGCCCCCTACTGAACCGTCCGGGTGCCTTCGTGTTCGGTACGAATGACTACTTCGCGCCGCGGCCTGTCAATCCGCTGAAGTACCTAACGGGCAAGAAACGCAAGCCCTCGCGCGTCGAACTGCCGTGGCGCGGCATGCGCGCTGCGTTTATCGAGCACGGTTGGCAGGATGCCACCCATGCCCGGCTGGAGTTTGTGGCGGGTGGCGTGAAGGTGGCGCTGTCCGGTGTGGATGACCCTCATCACGAGTTGGAGGACTATTCGCAGATTGCCGGTGCCCCGAATGCGGATGCCGACATCGCTATCGGCCTGTCGCACTCGCCGGAGCCACACGTGTTGGATGCTTTTGCGGAAGACGGCTACGACCTGGTGCTTTCCGGCCATACCCACGGTGGTCAGGTCTGCCTGCCCGGAGGGAAGGCCATTGTGACCAACTGCGGCATCGACCGCTCGCGGGCCTCGGGGTTGTCGCGCTGGACCGAGAAGACATGGCTGCATGTCTCCAATGGCCTTGGCACTTCCCCTTACGCCCCGGTGCGCTTGTTCTGCCGCCCGTCCGCGACCTTGATTGAGGTTGTGGAGCGGGATTCGTAGTTCGTAGTTCGTAGTCCGTAGTTCGTCGGGTGCGGTTCGTAGTTCGTAGTCCGTAGTTCGTCGGGTGCGGTTCGTTGTCCGTAGCCCGTAGTTCGTCGGGTGCGCCAGAGACCGCGACTTGGCCCCGCAGCCCGTTAAGCAGGCGTTTTGCATTCTGGCTCAGCGTCGGGCTAAAGTAAGTCCTCGCAAGCACAGCACTGAGACGTATGTTCCCAGTTTGTGTCTGTGGCCTCGGGGTATGGCGCAGCTTGGTAGCGCGCTTCGTTCGGGACGAAGAGGCCGTGGGTTCAAATCCCGCTACCCCGACCAAGTAAAAACCCTCTCTCACCTGGAGTTATCCAAGTGCGGGAGGGTTTTGTCATTCGCTACTTTCCGCCGCCGTTCAGGGACGCTAGACAAAAGGTGTGCCTGGTTCTCAAGGTAGTGACTGGTCAGGCCCCAACTTCGGCAGCACCACAGCCCGGGATTACGTAGCAAAACTGACAGCCCGAAAACTCCGAGGCTGCAAATGTGAAACTGTGTGAGTTTATGACACTTTCAGGCCATTTTTCGGGCCATTTTTGACATAAACGCAGTCAGTAACTCGGATCGGCTCAACGCCACCTGACATAAACGCAGTCAGTAACTCGGATCGACTCAACGCCACCTGACATAAACGCAGTCAGCAACTCGGATTGGGCGTAAGTAGCGAAGGTGCCCACCCGCCGACGCACCGTTCATCACTCGTTCCACTATTTTTTCACTACCTGATCCACCAAGCCTTTCCCCACTCCCCCAAAGGCCCCTTTCACCCCGCGTAGAGCAATTTCGTGGCTGTTAGTCTGTAGAAGTACGAACTTTTTTAACAGCAATGTGAAAGTAGCCCCCAAGTGACGCACCTGGCAGCAGCTCTGGCATCAGCCAGCTCCTTTACAGCCAGTCCTCCGTCGGCGACCGCACCACCAGACCAGACATTGGCTTCTGAGTTTGCGTCCGGCGGCGTATCGGCAACATTGAATTCTTTAGATTCCGTTCTTTCTGCCCCGGCAACTATTTCTGCCCCGGCAACTATTACCGCCCCGGCAAGCAGCTCCGCAGAGCACGCGACAACGCTCGCAGCCCAAGCAGCCCAAGCAGCTCAAGCCACCCAAGCAGCCCAAACCTCCGCCAACAGCCTGACCCTCCTTTCGGTCCCGCTGTTGGTCGCGGTTGCCCTGGCACTGACCCCGCTGTTTGTGAAGCTCCTTGGTCGTCACGCAGGCTGGCCCATCGTCGCGTTTTTTCTCGCGTCGGTGGTCCAGCTTTCGCGTGTAACGGGCGATATCCTCGACGGCACGACCTTCACCTGGTCCCGCGTCTGGTCCCCGGAACTGAACGCGGCGTTTGCGCTGAAGCTCGATCCTCTCTCCATGGTGTTCAGTTTCTTGGCGCTGTTGGTGGGCTCGATAGTCTTCATCTACTCCACCGCGTATTTGCCGCCGAAGAAATCCGCGATGAGCTTCTACGTCCTGATGACGGCGTTCATGCTGGCGGTTTTGCTCCTCGTGCTTGCCGACGACATCATGCTCCTCTTCATCGGGTGGGAGCTGGTCTCGATGGCGTCGTTCCTGCTCATCGCAAGGTCGGGTTCGTCGGGCGAGCTGGGTTCGTTGCGCACACTCCTGCTGACCTTCACCGGCGGCCTGCTGCTTCTGGCCGCCCTCGGCGGTGCTGTGTGGCTGACCGGTTCCACGAACCTCACCGAGGTTTTGGCTTCGCCTGAGTGGGAGGCCAACCCGACAGCGCGTAGCCTCATTGCCGCGCTGGTGGCCCTGGGTGCTTTCACGAAGGCAGCTCAGTTCCCCTTCCACGCCTGGCTTCCAGAGGCCATGGCGGCAGCAACTCCCGTCTCGGCTTTCTTGCACGCTGCGGCCGTCGTTAAGGCGGGCGTTTACCTGTTGATGCGTTTTTCCACGGTCTTCGCGGACGTGCGCGTGTGGCAGTTGCTGCTGATCGTCATGGGTATGTGGACGGCTGTTGCCACGGCCTACTTTGCGCTGCAGCAGACTGACCTGAAGAAGCTGATTGCGTACTCGACGGTCTCGCAGTTGGGTTGGATTGTTGCCACGATTGGTGTGGGCACGAAGTTCGCCATTATGGCTGCGGTTGTGCACACCATTGCGCACGCGATGTTTAAGTCTTCGCTGTTCATGATGGCTGGTGTGGTTGATCACCAGGCGGGCACGCGCGATATTCGTCGCTTGGGTCCGCTGTGGAAGCAGATGCCGTGGAGCTTTGGCTCGATGATTTTCGGTGCGGCATCGATGGCGGCAATTCCGCCGTTTTTCGGCTTCATGTCGAAGGAGGGCATGCTGACCGCATTCGAAGGTGCGCCGCTCAGCAACACCGGTGTCGTCATTCTGCTGACGGTGGCAGCGATTGGTGCGATTGGTACTTTCGCGTACTCGGCACGTTTGGTGTTCGGTGCGTTTGTGGATGGTCCGCGCAACGTGGACCACATCACTGAGGCTCCAATTTCGCTGTGGCTCCCGGCTGCCATCCCTGGCGTGCTCAGCCTTCCAGCCGCCTTCGCTGCCGGCGCTATTTTGAACCGTCCGCTGGACCGCGTGGCGGATACGGTCGGTCAGCTTCCGGCTGGCACGACTCAGGAATCGCACTTGAGTCTGTGGCACGGCGTGAATGTGCCGCTGATTATCTCTGTGATTGTGCTGGCTGTCGGCGTGGGCTTCATCTTCACTCGTGCCCGCGTAGGCGCCGTCATGGCAGACCGCAAGCTCTTCCCGTTCACTGGCGTGGAGGCGATCAACGCGTCGCTGAGCGTCTCGCAGCGTGTGGGGCGCGCAATGGGCAAGGTGGCGCGTTCGCATCAGCCATCGCGTCACCTGTTGCCGCTGCTTGGTTTGCTCGCGGTGTACGCCCTGGTTATTGCGATCGCTCCGGGTGTCGGCGGCGCTCCGGTGCTGCCGAAGATCGACGGCATCGATCACCTGACTGATCTGATTCCGCTGGTCGTTGTCGTGATTGGCGTGTGGGCCACGCTTCGGGCGAAGAACCGCCTGCAGGCGGCTGTACTGCTCAGTGTCACCGGTGTTGGTGTCACGCTGCAGATTCTCCTGCTGGGCGCACCGGATGTGGCATTGACGCAGTTCATGGTGGAAATCCTGACTGTCGTGCTGATGATGCTGGTGCTGCGCTTCCAGCCGCGTGCGTTCTCTGAGACCTCGAAGAACCGCCGTGCTTCCACGGCGGTTGTGGCAGTTGCCGTGGGCTTGGCTACGTTCGGCGCGGTGTGGTTCCTCACTGGCCGTCGTCAGATGCCTGAGGTCGCGCAGTGGTACATC
Organism: Corynebacterium sp. 5QC2CO; assembly: GCF_024580435.1. Classification (NCBI taxonomy): domain Bacteria; kingdom Bacillati; phylum Actinomycetota; class Actinomycetes; order Mycobacteriales; family Corynebacteriaceae; genus Corynebacterium; species Corynebacterium sp. 5QC2CO. The sequence goes on from NZ_JANIKI010000004.1 coordinate 150,643, forward strand.
GACAACACTGAGAAGGTCACGGGCGAAACCAACATTGTCAACGTGATCCTGGTTGAGTTCCGTGCTTTCGATACCATGGGTGAGCTGGCGGTTCTCGGTATGGCGGGCGTCGCGATGGCGGCGGTTGTCACGTCTATGCCTCGCTTCCCGCACCTGCTCGATCAGCCTTCCCCGCTTGCGGAGCCCGCTCTGAACTCCATCATGATGCGTTGGCTGGCCCGCTGGCTGTCGCCGGTTCTGTTCGCCCTGTCCGCTGTGGTTCTCTACCGCGGCGGTACCGCTCCGGGCGGCGGCTTCAACGCGGCGCTGATTGGTGCCGCTGCCGTCATGCTGATTTACCTGTCCAAGGACCGCGACGAGCTGGTCTTCGGCGAGAAGATCCCGGCAGTGCTCAGCGCTGCGGGTGTCATCACGGCTATCGGCACGGGCTTCATCGGTTTCGCCAAGGGATCGTTCTTGGCACCGCTGTACGGCGAGTTCCTGGGTCAGCACCTCACCACGGCATTGCTTTTCGACGTCGGCGTGTACCTGGCCGTCATCGGCATTGTGGCAACCGCGCTGAATCTCCTGGGCGGCCCGAACCGTCCTGGTGTGACCGGGTCGGACGATGTGATGCAGGATCTCTACTCAGACCGCTCGAGCTTGCGGGTGCCGCCGGAGATGGGCGTGTTCGCCTCAGAAGCGGAGAGCGCCTCCGCCCCCGCCCCAGCTCATGCCACCGTTGAGGAGGCTAAGAAGTGATTATCGCCATCATGGCTGCCGTCCTCGCAGGCGGTGGCACGTACCTGGTGCTACAACGCGGCATGCTGCGCACCATCATCGGTATGACTCTGATTTCCCATGCCGCCAACCTGATTATTTTGTCCACGGGTGTCGGCGCCTGGCGCGGCGAGCCGCTGCTGGGCAACGAGGCCACCGCGGGCGCTGGCGCTGCCGAGCAGATGGCTGACCCACTGCCGCAGGCATTCGTGCTGACAGCCATCGTGATTACCATGGCCGTGACCGCGTTCATGCTGGCTCTGTCTGGTTTGGGCCGCGATGACGACACTCGTATCCATGAGGACCGCGAGGCTATGCGACAGCTGTCGACGGCTGGTCGTCGTGCGGGTAAGCACATTCCGGCTGACTCGGACTCCACGGTCACCGGCACCCCAGGGGTCTCTCCGGCTCCGGATAAGTTCCCGCGCGAGACCCCATACGGCGGTGACGAGAAATGGTAGAAGCCTCTGCAATGACCTCTGCAATGTCTCCTTCAACTCTGTCTTCGCTGCTGCCACTATTTGCGGCAATCCCGCTGATTTTGTCGGCAGTCACAGCCATCCTGCCGAAGCTGTGGATGCGTGCCACAATGGGTATCGCCGTTCCGGCACTATCGTCGCTGGCTGCGTTTTGGGTGATGTTCTACGTCGCTGAAAACGGCCCGGTCGGCCACGGTGTGGGCGCGTTCCCCGGTGGTATTTCGATTCCTTTCTTGGCGGACACGTTCTCCATGCTGATGCTGGGCGTGGCGGCCGCGGTGGTTGCCATCGGTAACTGGTTCGCCCACGTCGCGGGTGAAAATACCTCGCGGTTCTTCCCCTCCCTGACGCTGATGATGTTGGCCGGCATGTCGGGTGCTTTCCTGACTGCCGATCTGTTCAACTTCTTCGTGTTCATGGAGGTCATGCTGCTGCCTTCCTACGGCCTGATTGCAGTAACCGGTACCTGGCACCGCCTGGCTGCTGGTCGTAACTTCGTACTGGTCAACCTCTTGACCTCCACGGTGCTGCTGATTGGCGTCGCGCTGATCTACGGCTCGGCGGGCAATGTGAACATCGCAATGCTGGCCGACATGGCCAGCGAGGGTGGCCCCGGCGGCACGGGTGTGGTCGCGCTGGGCATTGTCATCATCGCACTGTGCGTGAAGGCTGGTTTGGTTCCGGCGCACACTTGGTTGCCGAGGACGTACCCGTCGACAAGCCCTGCGGTGATGGCGCTGTTCTCTGCGGTGCATACGAAGGTTGCGGTGTACATGCTCTTCCGCATCTACGTCGTGATTGTGGGCATGAACCCCTCCTGGCACTGGCCAATCATTATCATCATGGCGATCTCGATGCTGGTCGGCGCGTTTGCTGGTCTCGCGGAGAACACTATGCGTGAGGTGCTCGCCTACCAGATGGTCACGGGTATGCCGTTCATTCTGATTGTGCTGGCGTTCACGGATGCTAACGACGGCCAGGGCGCCAAGGCGGCACTGGCTGCGGGTATTTTCTACGCAATCCACCACATGGTGACTGTCGGTGCCCTCATTCTGGGCTCCGGTGCGGTGGAAGAGACCTACGGTACGGGTACGCTCTCCAGGCTTTCTGGGCTTGCCCGCCGCGACCAGGCAGTCGCTTGGGTGATGGCGGCGATGAGCTTCTCCATTGTTGGTTTCCCGCCATTTTCCGGCGTGTGGGGCAAGGTCGGCATTGTCTTTGCATCCGCGGCTACTGGCGATGCCCGCTCGATTGTCGCGATTACGGCGATTATTGTTGCCTCGCTGGGCTCGCTGCTGGCCATGATTCGGCTGTGGCGCGCGGTCTTCTGGGGCCGCCCCATGCAGGGTGTGGACGATTCCGTTCGCGTTCCGGGCGCGCTGGTTGCGCCGTCCGCCATGCTGGCAATTGTTTCTGTGACAATGTTTGTCGCGGTCGGCGCCGTCACTTGGGCGACTACCGGTGCGGCTGATGCGCTGCTGAATATTGATGGCTACCGCGAGGCCACTCTCGGCGGGGTTGAAAACGCCATCGGAGGTATTTACTGATGAAGTTCCTGCATATTATCCGCTATTCTCTCTGGCTGGTCTGGCAGGTTGTTGTGGCTGCGACGGACGTGGTGCGCGATACGCTGCGCCCGCACCAGAAGCAGCAGCCGGTGCTCATTGGGCTGCCGCTGCGTGTGAAGTCTGACCTTGAGGTCACTCTCTTTGCCGAGTCCATCACCATGACCCCGGGCACGCTGGTCTGTGGTGCCCGCGAGACCGATGCGGGGCGGTTGTTCATCATCCACGCAATCTTTGGTGCCGACCTGGACGCGCTGTACGACTCCCTCTACGACATGGAGGAGCACCTCGTCCCCAGCCTCCGCGATGTCCCCCGCCCAAAGGCTTTCGTCTTCGAGGAATACAACGCAGACCAGTTCATTGACCCGGATGCCGTCGTCGGTGTTGCTGCCGAGGTCGAACATGGTCTGCCGCTGCCGGATGGCATTGCCTCCAATGGTGAAGACAAAGGAGCACGCTCATGAATGACACATTGATTGATCCCACCGCAGTACAGGTAATCAGCGGCATTGGCATTGCTCTATGTTCGGTGGCGCTACTTGTGGGCGTGGTGCTGATCTTCCGGGTCAAGGGCAATGTCTCACGCGCAGTGCTTTCCGACGCTGCCTTCTACCCCATGGTGGGAGTGTTTCTCACAACTGCCATGCTGCGGACTACGGCCATCACTTTCGATATTGCAATGCTGGCGGGTCTGCTTGGCATTTTGTCGACCGTGGGCCTGGCCCGAGTTATTTCCCGTGGCCGCCGCTAAGACCGATTAAGGACGAATCGCAATATGAGTATCGCTTCAATTCTTGTAACTATATTGTTTGCTGTGCTGGTCATTGGCGGATCTTTGTACCTGCTCCTGGCGGGCGTGGCCATGTGGCGCTCTAAAGATGCCCTGAGCCGGTTGAACCAGCTTTCAGCCGGAATCATGGTGGGCATCCCCGCACTGGTGATTGCCAACTTGGTCCTAGAGGCCGACCAGGGCGATCTGACGTGGGGCAAAACCCTCACCGCCATTCTGGCCATTATCGCTGTCCTGGTCGTCGCTACTGTCGCCTCCGAGGTACTTGGACGCGCGGTGCTGGGTGCCCGTGACGGCTCCGCTGAGGACTACGTGCCGGAGCGGTAGCTAGCGGCGCGGGAAACGTCCTGATTACGCCGTTAGCGGCCAGTTTCACAGCGGCTCCTCAGCGCGCTCCGGCACCCCCTTTAGGCCACCCAGCCTACCCAAAAGGGGGTATATCTCCCCACACTTTCGAGCACCCACAATGTGATGCACCTCTCATGGGTTATGGGGAGCTTGCTAACTCATTTTATGCCCCTAAATTGAGTGGCAGTTTTTGCCGTTAACTAAACTTTGGTTTCCCTTAGTTAGGGAACCCTTGGTTATCATTTTTGATGAATTTGCCGTTTGCCTGCACCTTTGTGACACCAAGAACAAAACAATCAATGCAATCCCGGTAAATTTTAAGAAAACAACACTTTTGTCATCCGATATTCAGGCAGAGGCCGGTGTCGCCTCGAACGTCACAAAGCCGCCCACTTTCCAAAATTTTTAGACGAATTTGAGCGAGCTTCAGGGGGGCACAACCGACCAACAACGGACCGAGTCATTTATTTTTTCATTGCAGCCCTTTGCCCCATCGGTTAACTTAATTTCTGTGAGTTCGCCAAGAGCGACTCAAAGTTTCTACCCCCGAGAACTTAAGGATCTTCTCATGTCCTGCTCCACTGAATGCGTTGCAACCCTCATCGAGGCACTCCCGGACGTCACCGTCGAGAGCCCGCTGCCGGCTTTCGAGCAGCTGGCTGGCAACGACGTCAACTTCGCCAACGTTGGTGGCGACCTGAACCTGCCGTTCGGTAACGACTTCCTGGACATCACCTCCAACGACGACTACTCCACCACCGACTCCCACGACGTCACCGTTCGGGACTTCCTGAACCCGGATACCGATGTCGACAAGTCCGACCGGCGTCAGTTCGACTTCCTGAACCCGAACATTGGCGTTAACCCAGCCGAGTAAGCTCCCGGGCTTCATGGCAGGACAATAGCTCCGCCAATCCTTGACACAATAAACCGCCAGTCTCTAAAAAAGACTGCGGTTTATTGTTCAGTTAAAACCGATATTTTTCATTTCGTTACTGTCTAAAAGGAACACCAAAAATGGACGTCACTCCTATCGTTGAGGTTCTGGAAGCAATGCCTTCCGGCCCGACCGTCAACGTCACCTTCGAGATTAACCCGACCATCGATGGTGATCTGACCCTCCTGGAAACCGGTGACTGGAACGCTCCGTTCGGCCGCGACTTCATGGACATCAACATCACGAACGATCAGTCCACCCACAATGACAACTCCACCCACGTCTCCGGCGTTGAGGCTGACAGTGTCTCCGACGCTGCCGAACAGGGTCGAGAGGTGTCCGAGTCCGCCGAAGAGGCTGACGAGGCTGCAGCTGCTCCGAAGTCGTTCTTCAACGGCTCCCCGAGCCTGCCGGGCATCGGGGTCTAAAACAGCTCACACTTAGGGTTGTTCCTTAGCCGCCCCAAACCGGGTCGGCGTGCAGGCAACCACCAAGCCCGTGGCTGTCATGCACAGACAGAATTTTTAAATAAGCGTTAGCCCTGCAGATGGTCAAACGACCTGCAGGGCTAACGCTTTTCTATTTACTTTGATCTACCGCGTGGCTGTGCAGCTCTACTCTGCGGTTTTACTGCACAGCCCCGCGTAGCTGCCTTACTTCGTTGCCTTGAAGCGCTTTTCCACCTCAGCACCGAGCCAGGAATCAACGTTGGTCCAGTACTGGTAGACACGCTGCTCCACCTCTGGGGAAACGCCCTGCATGGCACCGACGATGTTGTTTGCCAAGCGATCGCGCTCGGCATCGTCCATCACGTTGCGAACAAGGTCGCCTGGCTGCGAGAAGTCATCATCCTCGGGGTGCTGCACGTAGGCACCGGCGTAGAACTCTTCGCCAACGCTCTCCCACTGACCAAAGGCACCAGCATCGACCTGGCCAGCGTGACCGGAGCGCACTGGGCAGCCAGCGGCCTTGGCCGCAGCCGCAGTATCGGCCTCCGGACCGCGAGCGGTGGCGTTGGAGCCGTGAACCGGCAGCTTCGGATCCGAGTAGTAGTACGTGGCCGCACCATCCTGCGAGAAGGAATTCACTGGGCAGCGCGGCTGGTTCACCGGCAGCTGATCGCTGTTCACACCAAGGCGGTAGCGGTGCGCATCAGCGTAGGAGAACACACGTGCCAGCAGCATCTTGTCCGGCGAGAAGCCGACACCCGGGACCGTATTCGACGGCGCGAAAGCGGCCTGCTCAACCTCAGCAAAGAAGTTGCCCGGATTGCGGTTCAGGGTGAAGTGGCCGACCGGAATCAGCGGGTAGTCCTTCTGGGACCAGGTCTTGGTCAGGTCGAACGGGTTCACCTTGTAGCTGGCGGCCTCGTCGTAAGGCATAATCTGCACCTTGACGTCCCAGGTTGGGTAGTCGCCGCGCTCAATCGCCTCGAAGAGATCCTGGCGAGCGTGGTCGGTGTTTTCGCCAACCAGCTCGGCGGCCTCATCATCCGTCAGGAACTCCCAGCCCTGGCGAGTCTTAAAGTGGTACTTAACCCAGAAACGCTCCCCTTCAGCGTTAATCCACTGATAGGTGTGAGAACCGAAGCCGTCCATATGACGGAAGTCCTTCGGAATACCACGGTCACCCATCAAGTAAGTGACCTGGTGAGCGGACTCCGGAGAAGCAGTCCAGAAATCCCACTGCATATTGGCATCGCGCAGGCCCGTATCCGGCAGACGCTTCTGAGAGTGGATGAAGTCCGGGAACTTAATGCCATCGCGGATGAAGAACACTGGAGTGTTGTTGCCCACGATGTCGAGGTTGCCGTCTTCGGTGTAGAACTTCAGTGCAAAGCCGCGCACGTCACGCCAGCCATCCGGGGAGCCCTGCTCACCAGCGACAGTGGAGAATCGTGCCAGCATCGGCGTGACAGTGTTCGGCTGGAAGACCGCAGCCTTGGTGTACTTGGAGACATCCTCGGTGATCGTCAGTTCACCGAAAGCGCCTGCGCCCTTAGCGTGAACAACGCGCTCCGGAATGCGCTCGCGGTTGAAGTGTGCGAGCTTCTCCAGCAGGTGGATGTCGTGGAGGTTAATACCTCCCTGTGGACCATTGGTTAGCGAGTGCTGCTCTGTAGGAACCGGCGCACCGTTGAGGCGAGTGGTCGGACCATTGGAGCCTTCATAGAGATTGGACATGGGGATTTCCTCCTAAAGACAGGGGCTAGATGGCAGTCACAACATGCCCTGACGTTTTCCACCCTACACGAAGTTTCATATTTTTGCCTATTAGTCGCCCGCTATTGATATGTGGACTTAATTATTAGTCCGATTAGGGTCGCTGTATCAGCCGCAAACACTCGACCCGAAAAAGGGCAGATTTTCCTCCATAAAAACCACACGCAATGACCGTCGAAAAGCACTTACCGCGCTTTCATGCAATACCTATCAGCACTGAATAAAAGGTATAACCAGCACTACCACTGTCCGTACGGGTAGAGGGTAGGATTTCTCGCGTACCACGCTGTCAATTTGGATTCTGATCGGATACTTCTGCAGACATGAAAAAACAAGGGAGGGGCGCGAAAGCGCTCACAGTCTTCAAGTACACGCTGGCGTTGCTGGCGACCGTTGCGCTTCTCAAGATCGCATTCTTCTCCGCTAACGACGAGGACTATGCGCAAGCAACCGGTGATTTCTCCCAACCCACCACGGAGCTATCCCCTCAGCGGATCAATAACACGCAGAAGCTGTCTGCCACCATCGTCCCAGACGAGCCCACGGTAATCCGCGCCAACGCTTCCGGTGAAATCACTGACGCCTATGTCAACAGTGGCGGCAACGCCGTAGCGGGGCAAAACCTGCTCCAGGTGAAGAAGACCTCGGTATCTGAGACTGCCAGCACCTCCGGCGGCGTGGATTCCGAGGAAGAAGGCGCCGCAGCTGCCACACCAGAGACTACCGTGACCTGGGGAAACATCACCGCTAAGGCCTCTGGCACGGTGCAGTGGGATATCGTCATTGGCCAGACGGTCGAGATCGGCCAGGAAATTGGCACGATTTCGCCGAACAGCTTCCACGCCGTAGCACCAATTAAGCCGAGCCAGCTGTACACACTGGGTGACTCGATTAACAATGGCCGCCTCGCCATCACCGATGGCCCGGCACCGTTTTTGTGTGATTCGGTGAAGACTGTCACGGGAAGTGGCACGGGCTCGCAGAACACTGGCGCCGGAGATGGCACTGGCATGGGCGCCGCGGCTGCGGGGAGTTCCTCGGGCGGCCCACAGCTGCGCTGCGATATTCCCGCAGATCAGACCGTCTACGAAGGTGTTCCCGCAACGCTGATTCTTGGCAGCGGCACCACCTTGGAGGTCCCCGCACTGCCAGTGACCGCCGTGGAGGGACGCTTCCGCGAAGGTGTTGTCTACGCTCCGGCTAAGGATGGCGGCAAGCCCACCAAGATCAAGGTCGAGTTGGGCGCCAACGATGGCACTTTCATTGAGATCAAGCGCGGCCTGAAAGAAGGTCAGCAGGTTTTGGAGTACGTGCCTTCCTACAAGGACGAGTTCGCTGGCGACGGCAGCGGCGACGGCACTGGCACCGGCGCTGGTGATGGCAGCGACACTGGCTTCGATGAGTCCGGCGATGACGTTGGCTCTGAAAAGTAGGCCCGCGCCATGCTTAGTTTGACCGCAGTCACTCGAACAGTGACGCTCCCCAACGGCGAGGAGCTGCCTATTTTGAAAGGCATCGACCTCGAAGTGCCGCGCGGTGAGCACCTCAGCATTGTCGGCCAGTCAGGTTCGGGTAAGTCAACGCTGCTGAACATCATTGGCATGCTCGATTTGCCGGACTCCGGCACGTACACGTTCGACGGCACCGATATTTCCACCTTGTCGGACAGGAAACGCACTGCGCTCCGGGGCGATAAGTTGGGATTCGTCTTCCAGCAGTTCAACCTCTTCCCTTCCCGCACCACGCTGGAAAACGTTGAGGTTCCGCTGATGTACGACCGGGGCGAGAAGTTCTGGAATCGCACCGAGCTCGCCGCTGCGATGCTGGAGCGCGTCGGCCTGGGCGACCGCCTAGAGGCCACGCCTTCACAGCTTTCCGGTGGTGAACAGCAGCGTGTGGCCATCGCTCGCGCGCTCGTGCGCCAACCGCAGCTCATTCTTGCCGATGAGCCCACCGGTGCGCTCGATGTCGACACCGGCAAGATTGTCATGGATCTGCTCGAAGAAGTCGCCACGGAAAACAATGCTGCGCTGATTGTGATTACGCACGATTTAGAGGTCGCCGAGCGCGGCGATCGGGTGCTTGAGCTTCGCGACGGTCAGTTGCACGCCGACTCCGTCCTGCTATCTGCCGCCAACGCCATGCACGAATTGGAGGAGGTTGCTGATGACGACGAATAAAGAAACCGAATCGAAGTCACGGCCTTCCTTCCTCTATGCAGCAACGCCTTATCTCGGTGCTCTGCTGGAGGCGTGGCATGAGCTGCGCATTAACCGTGGCCGCATCATGCTGTCTCTGGTCAGTGTGGCCGCCGCAGTGTGGGCGATGACCACAGTCATTGCACTTGGCAATATTCTCACCAGCTCCCAGGATGCGGTCACCGCACAGAGCACGGGTGTCGCCGGCACGGTCACGCTGACTGCTGGGGCGAGTAGTTCCGATTCCGAGGAAGGCGGTAACTTCGGCGACAGCGGCTTCGGCGGCGATTTCAGCGACGGCACGATGGCCGATAGCTTTGGAAGCTTCGGCGGCGAGGGCACCGGCGGAAACGGCCCGGACGATTTGAGCGTCATCAACCCGGACGGGTCTATCAATGACGCTTTTTCCACTGCCGCTCACCGCCTGGTGGAGACCACCCATGCCAACTTGTGGTCGCGAGTTCGCATGCAGCCAGCGACTCCCGAGCACAATATGGATGACTGCGCTCCGGATGATTACGAGTGTTTTTCGCCAGGAACTCCCGAGCTGATTGCCGCTGACCCCGGCTGGTTCGATATCTACGCCCGCACCATCGTGCAGGGACGCCGTTTGGAAGATGCCGATGGCCAGCGCTTGATGAACCCCGTGGTGGTCAACGACCAGTTCTACGAGACCTTGGGCAACCCAGCACTAGCCGACCATCCAACCTTCAGGTTGAAGGAAACGGGTAACACCACCTTCACCGTGGTAGGAGTGTACAAGTCTCTGGGTTCATGGGACGCCCCGAGCATTGTCACGCACTATGATTCCTTCCTCAATGCCGGCTACGAGGGACAGGTGGGTGAGCCGCAACTTCTCGTCGCAACGCCTGAAGAGTCCGCGAAGGAGAACCAGAAGGCGCTGCACAACATTTTCCAGGCGGAGCTCGGCCCCAGCTGGAAGGTGAATACCTCCCTGTCGGAGAAGGACACGGAGATTTCCCAGGAGATGAATAACACCATCACTACTGCGCTGGGCATTATCGGCGGCATTGTGATTGCACTTGGTGCGTTGGGGCTGCTCACGGTCTCGATTGTCACCATTGGTCACCGCGTCCGTGAGATTGGTATTCGTCGCGCAATGGGCGCGTCGGCAGGCAGGATCTTTATCTCTGTGTTCCTGGAGTCGATTGTCGCCACGACGGTGGCGGGTGTGGTTGGCGTGATTGCCTCGATCATCACGGTCAAGCAGTTGCCGCTGGATAAGATGCTGGCGTTGCCGCTGGAGACCGGCGCCGTGGCCTACCCTGTCACGGCCGCTGTCATTGGCGTGCTGGTCGCGACATTCGTGGGTGCCCTGGCGGGCATCATCCCCGCCACTATTGCCGTCCGCGTCAAGCCCATCGACGCCATCCGCTTCTAGCGTTCCAGCCCCTAGTTCGCCTGGCTGCGTCGCCTCCTGCTTTTTGCAGGTGAGGCCGCGTGCAGCCAGGCGAATTATCTTTAGGTTTTAAGTTGCTAAGCTATGTCCATGACTCCCGCACGCCTCGTCTCTAATGACGAATACATCACGCAGCTGGCGCTGAAAGCCGGCCGCGGTGATCAGGCTGCGCTGACGGAGTTCGTGCGGCTGACTCAGAAGGACGTGTGGCGTCTGGTCGCACATCTGGGCGGCGTTGATGCTGCGGATGATTTAACGCAGGAGACGTACCTGCGCGTGATGGGGGCACTTCCCCGCTTTGCGGCGCGTTCTTCTGCCCGTACCTGGCTGTTGTCGCTGGCCCGGCGCGTGTGGGTGGATTCGGTCCGCCATGATTCGGCACGCCCGAAGAAGTCCGCGATGGAAGTGGAAAACGCTGCCGAGCAGTTCACGACCGGCGAGTCGTGGTCAGAGCTCGCTGACGCCCGCGTGCTGCTGGAGCAGCTGCCAGAGGAACGCCGCGAGGCACTCATTCTGACGCAGGTGCTGGGGTACTCCTACGCGGAGGCCGCGGAAATCGCAGGTTGTCGTGTGGGCACCATTCGCTCTCGCGTCGCTCGTGCGCGCCGCGATTTGGTTGCCGCGCTTGACGACGGCGACAGCGCCAACGGCGACTCTGCAGCTGTTTAGGCATGCTCCCCCGATAGGCGTTGCCCTTTTTGCCACCCCATTTTTGGAACACTATCGCACATGATTGCTCAGTTGAGCGTAGGTTTTGCCTTAACTGATAGTTTTATACATTTCCTTATATTCGCGATACGAAACGGGTATATAAACTGCCCGGCACGCATAAGTTCCATCTTTTTCGACGAGATTAGCTTTGTTTTGGGTCGCCACCGACCAACTCACTGAGGAGCAGATTTCCCCATGAATAGACCTTCATGGATTTTCACTGTCACTGCCATTATCACGGCTACAACCGGGCTACCGGCCTACGCTGCCACCATCCACCAAGGGGATCCAGTTGTTATCGTTCACGCTAATGGGCCACAAGCCAGTGTCTGCACAGCTGGCTACGTCGACAAAACCAACTCTCAGATCTACACAGCAGGTCATTGTGGGCAAGAAGGAGACACGGTGACGGATGGGACCTTTCAGAAAATTGGAGTATTCCAACCGTCTCCCACCTATGACCATTCACTAGATACGGGAAACGATATCGGAGTTGTCTCGCTTGATGACCCCGCTACTGCCGGTGAGAATTCGTATTTGGGTGACTCAATAATATTCCCAACAGATGTTCAAACTGGTGAGACAGTCTGCATATACGGAAACACGACAGGGAAAGTGACCTGCGGTTTAGCCGATGACCGAGAGGCATACTAAACCGAGGACAGTGCTCTACAGGTTCAAAACGTACACGCTCAACGCGGCGATTCTGGAGGGCCGGTATGGGTTCCGGAGAAAGGCGCTGTTGGCGTTGTATCGACTAATTGGAACATCATCGATGGGAACGGGCAGCAGCTTGGCTCCTATGTCACTGCTAATTCACCCTGGTAAGAGAGCTTTGTTTACGTAGGGCTTGTCATTCTCCGAGGTCACGTCACCGAACGGAGAAAACAAGCCACCACCGATAGCCAAAAGCGCGCCCCATGACGCGCTGTCTCATGCCAGGAGCTGAAAAGCACAGAGACAGAAACCGTCACGGGGCGCGCTGTGGCGTCACAAGAGGCGTTTAGAGAACCGCCCAGTAGTGAACATCGTTGTAGCCGTTGAGCTTGAGGACGTCACCAATCTGATCGACCTTCTTCTTGCCCTCAGGGGTCATGCCATCCGGCATGATCTGCACATCAGCACTGTGATCGCCGGTGAAGTTGATGTTGACGTAGTCCTTGCCATCGCGGTGCTCGAGCTCGAAGACATAGCGGTTGACGGCCAGCTTGCCCGAGTGCAGGAACCCACCCTTGCCCGGAGCGACAACTGCAGTGTCAGCAGAGTTTGCAGGTGCAGCTACCGCCTGTGCGGCAGTAGCAACCGGAGCTGCAAGCACGAGTGCTCCCACACCCCAGACACCGATTTTCTTCAACATGCTCATAAGTACTTCCTTATCTTCAGTGTTTCTGCAGGGTTTCTGCAGATTTGTTCTGTGTTTTTCTGCGACTGTCGGTGCCGCCGTTGTTCGACGGCGTTCGACAGCCGCAGCCAATGAAATTGGTCAATGAATTGAGGCTCGCGCCCCAGCGCCCCAGCGCCCTAGTGCCCTAGCGCACTGGGGTGGCCTCGACGATGATGTTGTCGGCGTAACCCAAAGTGCCGCCGACGAACTCGCCTCCACAGGTGATGAGGACCAAGCGGTTCTCACCAACTGCATCGTTGACAGCCTCGGGCATCTGAGCGCCCTTGACCACCTGGATCGGATCCTTGCTGACTGTGAAGTCTCGGCTTTCGCCATCCACCTTCACCGTGACAGTGTCACCAGCCTTCAGGTCAGCGAAACGTGCAGCGTAACCATCGCCCTGATCCACCTCATTGACGTGACCGGTAATGACGGACGATCCAGCAGCACCTTTTTCACCGGGAATCGCAGAGGCGGAATACCAACCCAGGCGCGAAACATCGGTCGGTGGAATCAGAGATCCCTGATCAGTCAGCTGAACGAAATCAATCGGAGCCGACTTACCATCAATGAGCATCTCCATCTCGTGCACAGCTCCCCGAGAACCCTGTGCTGGAGTGGGCAGATTCTCCTGCGCACCATCGAGCGCCGAATCATTGCGGTTCAGTTGGGCAATCACCAGCAGAGCGATAACGCCAATTAATGCAATAGCGGCGGTATACACCCTTGGCTGCTTCCACCAAGGCACGTCCTGCAGGTCTTCGACTTGGCCGTCGGCCTGGTCTTCACCCTGGTCAAACGCATCAACGTGGTCGAGTGCGCCGGTTTCGGTTTCCGGTTCGAATACTGGTGTGTTTCCAGGTTCCTTGCCGGTCTCGTCCGCGCCAAACTGATCAGTCATGGAATCTCCTTAGTTCGTGGCTACCGTCGGCAGAGCGTGAGTAGCCAAACCGGTCGGGCCAGACGGAACCGAACTAATTGCACGTCGTTCCGAGTTCGGAGCCAACGGCTTTCCGTGGTTCTTCTGCTTACCCTGGCCAGTGCCACCGATGATGGTGACGTTGGTGTTGTTCTGCTCCGAGTGCTGATTAATCACAGTGGTCGGGGTAGCAGCTTCGCTGGTAGGAGCAGAGGAATCGTCGTTAGGCGTGTTCTGCCCGCCCTCATCCTTCGGCTGCTCAGATGGCGTGTTCTCTGGGGTCTTGCCGTTCGTGACAGTCTGCTCCGCAGAGTTGATGTCCTTGTGAACAGCAACTTCCTTGCCATTGGCATCGGTCAGAGTCTCGAAGGCAACCTGGGAAGCGCAGTCGCCGTCAGTGATGATGATCGGAACATCAACCGTGCCTACGGATGCCGTCGGCACAAAGTGCAAGCGGCTCCTAGCGCCAGTGGACTTGCCCGTCTCCTTGCACATCAGCTCACCGGTCAACGTGTACTTCGTGCCCGGCTTCAGGCCAGTGAAGTGCACGGTGTCGATGACGACAGCGCCCTTCTCAACCAGACCCTTGCCAGCAATACCGGCAGTAGTAGTGATGGCTGGGTTGTCCTCAGACTGCGCTGGGGTGGTCGGATGGTTCGGCTGAGTTGGCTTGGTCGGCTTTTCCGGCTGAGCAGGCTTGGACGGCTTGCTCGGCTGAGCAGGCTTAGTCGGCTTGGACGGCTTCTCCGGCTGAGCAGGCTTAGTCGGCTTGGACGGCTTCTCCGGCTGAGCAGGCTTAGTCGGCTTGGACGGCTTGGACGGCTTCTCGGACTCAGACTTAGACGGAGTTGTGGTCTCAGACGGCTCTTCCGGCTGTGTCGTCTCCGGCTGCTCGGACGGCTCATCGTCGCTCGGCGTTGCCGGAACGGTGGACGTAGTCGGCTCAGTCGAGCTGGTCTCCGGTGCGGTTGTCTCCTCGGACGGAGTTTCGCTTTCCTCAGTCGGCGTGTCTTCCGGCTTCTCCGGAACCTCGCCGGTCACGGTCTGGCTAGCGTCGTTGATATCTGCGTGGTCAGCGATCTCATTGACCTGACCAGCGCTTTCCTTACCAGTCGAGTCAACCTCATCAGAGGTCAGGTGCTCGAATACGACGGCCTCAGCAACAGGAGTTTTAACAGAGCCAGACACCTCAAGAGTGACAGTCACAGTACCGCTTGCCGACGTCGGCTTGAACGTCGCCTCGCCATGACCAATTACAGAGCCATCAGTCTTGTTAACCAGTTCACCGGAGAGGGTGTAGTTCTTACCAGGCACCAGACCCTCGAAATGTACGGTGTCGACGACCTTGGCATTAGCCTCAATGCGGTTACCCTGAAGCTCGGCTACCGTGCGCAGCTCCGGCTCCAGCGGCGTATCAGCCGGCTCGCTCGGCTTAGACGATTCGGTAGTCTCAGTCGGCTCGGTCGGTTCCGTGGTCTGCGACTCAGTGCTGTCAGTCGGCTCGGTCGGTTCCGTCGGAGCAGCCGGCTTCGTGGACTCGGAGGTATTAGGAGTAGTCGTCGAAGAGCTCGGCTGCTCTTCGCTTTCCGACGTCGTCGGAGTCTCAGACTCACTGGTCTCAGAAGTAGTGGTCTCGCTAGACGACGGCTCCGTCGTCTCCTCGGTCGTCCCTTCGCTCGTCGGGGTCTCTTCGGAGGTCGACGGCTGCTCTTGCTTTTCACCGTGAACGGTCTGAGCTGCGTCGTTAATGTCCTCGTGGGTAGCGATTTCTACCCGCTGACCATCGGTATTGTCCTGGCCTTCGGCGGTGACCTCTGTCGAGGTCAGCTTTTCAAATGCAACAGCCGCGGAAACCGGCTCATCCACATCATCGGAGACGGTAATCATGACAGCCTGCTCACCCGAAGAGGTCTCCGGAGTGAACTCGACGCTACCGGTACCCAAGATGCGATCAGCATTGGTCTTGTCCACCAAGGTGGCGTCCAGGCGGTAGTTCTTACCCGGAACGAGGTCAGTGAACTTCACGATGTCCTTGACCACAGCGCCCGCGACAATCTTGTTGCCATTCAGTCGAGCCTGAGTGGAGATCGACGGCTTACGCGTCGTCGGCTTCTCCGGCTCGGACGGCTTGGTCGACTCGGATGGAGTCGTGGTCTCGGCAGGCGTGGTCGGAGTTGTCGGCTTCTCCGGCTCAGTTGGCTGTTCCGGTTCAGTTGGCTTTTCTGGCTCAGACGGCTTCGTCGGCTCTGCCGGAACTTCACCTGAAGACGGAGTGACATTGTCAATCACAATGATGTCTTGTTTCTTACCATTGTTGAAAATGTAGCCAGTGCGGTTCGTACCGTCGACGGTGCCCTGACCGACGTTAGCCGGACCAGTGAGGTAGTCGTAGACAGCCTTCATCGACGGGTTGTGAATGCCCTGAGAGAAGTCAATGTCATCGGAGAAGTGCCACAGGGCGTACTGAGTTGCGCTATTGGCATCCAGCAGGTTCAGACGGCCTTTAACTCCAGCTGCCTTCCCCAGTTCCTCCAAACCAACAGCTGGAGAACCGTGGTGCGCAATCCAGTTGAGCTTCCGGTATCGGTCAAAGTCGTTCCGCAGCTTGTTATTGGTATCTGTGCTGCGCGAGAACTGACTGAAGTTTTGAACACGACCGGTGTCATAGAGATCACCGGCGACACTGGCCTCGATGCAGTAACCGAGTTTGTGGCTACCGTCTGGCCGTGCAGCCTCGTCAAAGGCCGCAATGCGTGGCCCAAAATCACGGACATTTCCATTGGCTTCAACCCCCTTAACAGTTCCAGAACCCAGAATCTTCTGAATTGTCAGGGTTTCGCCAGTGTCTTCTGCCTCCTGCGCATGCGCAATTATTGGAGATTTAGCGAAGAAAAGAGCGAGCACAGCCATGAAGCTAAATAGCGCTAACCAGCACTTCTCATTTGTAAAACGACCAAACATGAGCCCTCCCCCTTCCTTCGATTTCAGTGCGTTATAAACCTTTCGCTACCTTTCCAGCCTTCAATTAACAATCAATGACCACGCATAGGCGTCTCCAGTCCCCATCACAGGTAGCCCAGTTGACATCGCCTTCTAATTCTCTATTTATAGCGTTGGCCACCCTCGAATATAACAAATACATTTTATGTTTGTCGAGTCATTTAATTGACACCCCTATTACCCCTTATTTCGATTCCGATAATTGTTGATTGCATATTTTTTCAGGGGTGGCCATTTGGACATTAGGCAAATGCCGAAGTTCCACTTTTCTCTACAGCACCTAGCCATTTACCCCACAAAACCGCCTTTTACCTGCGTATATGAAGTTTTTCAATGAATCCCTGCCTATTAATTCGGGTTAGAATGTCTTCCATGTCACGATTTTCATAATTGTGAGTTAAGGCACAGTCGATGCCCCACCCCCACCTAATGAAAATGCGCCCCAATAAATTCCCGAACGCAATAATGACACCTCTGAATCATTTGCAATAAGCCCCGGCCGTCATTTAATAAGCCACATAATTGTGCGTTAATTGCGGCTGCATAAATAATCACCTCTCCGCCCCAGTCCTCTCTATCCGCGGTTAATAGACAAAAATGTGCCCGATTCAAGACATTCCAATAGATCCCGTTATGTAAATCGCGCCTAAATAGGGGGCTGCAAATGTGAAACTGTGCGAGTTTATGACACTTTCAGACCATTTTTCGGGCCATTTTTGTCATAAACCTAGTCAGTAACTCGGATCGACCCAACGTCGCCAGCTATAAACGCAAAAGCGCCTCCCCACTCCACAGGAGTGAGAAGGCGCTCGTGCGCTGTTACGTTTTAATAGCCGCGAGAGCTAATAGCTGCGCAGTGCAGTGCCTAAGTCGGCCTAAACGGTCTTAGATAGACAGCCTTAGATAGCCTTTGCACCGGTGAGGTCCAGGTCGACTGGCAGGTTGTCACCTGCACCGTCCTCAGCCAGCAGACCACCCTGGTTCTTACCGCCGGTCTGCATGCCCTGCTCTTGGCCGCCAGTCTGGAGACCGTTCTGGTTCTTACCACCAGTCTGCAGACCCTGCTCCTGACCACCGTTTTGCAGGCCCTGGTCGCCACCGACGTTCTGCAGGCTCTGATCCTGGCCACCGGTCTGGAAACCGGACTGACGCTCACCAATCTGGCCCTTGTCGTTAACCTGGTCGCCGCCGACCTTGTCGCCCTTGTCCAGCTTGTCGCCACCAATCTGGTCGCCACCGTTCAGCTGGTCGCCACCAGCGTTCTGGAGACCCTGGTTGCCACCGACGTTCTGCAGAGCATTGTCCTGATCGCCGCCAACGTTCTGCAGACCCAGGTTGCCGCCCTCAGTCAGAGAGTGGAAGTTCGGGAACAGAGAGTCGACCTGAACCAGTGGCCCCTCCGGGAAGTTCACGTTGAACTCAGGCACCGGCAGCGGAGCCGGTGCTGGCAAGGAGGAAATCAGTTCGCAGATATTGCACAGGTTATCCATGATGATCCTTTAGAAAAATGAAGTGTAGATAGATGGTGTGGCGCGATGCCCAGAGCTGAAGGTAAAGGGCTTCTCGCCTTCTCCTTTGCGGCCACTGCCGTGCTCACACGAAAACCGTACCGGTGATGAAAAACGGTCACAATATAGAAAATCGACGCACTTCAGCCAAGAAATTGGAAACAGAAAACGGCAAAATTTAACCTGCACTTATGCCCAAACGTCGCATGTCACGGGTCACATTGCTAGCCTTTTGGTCACCCCAAACCAGGCTCGCCTTTTCCAGCAGAAAAGCCCCGGCACTAAGTGCCGAGGCTTAGCTTTTTGTGCTTTTAAATACCGCGGTTAATTACTTGCCCGCGACCAACAGCTCCGCAATCTGGATGGTATTCAGAGCAGCGCCCTTACGCAGATTGTCACCAGAGACAACCATCACCAGGCCACGCCCCTCCGGAACCGACTGATCGACACGGATACGACCCACCAGGGACTCATCTACACCAGCGGCAGCGAGCGGGTTCGGAACGTCGACAACCTTCACGCCCGGCGTGGACTCCAGCAGCTCGGTTGCCTTCTCCACGGACAGAGCATTCTCAAACTCAGCGTGGATCACCAGCGTGTGGCCAGTGAACACCGGAACACGCACACAGGTACCAGCAACAGCCAGCTCAGGGATAGACAGAATCTTGCGGGACTCATTGCGGAGCTTCTGCTCCTCATCGGTCTCCAGCGAACCATCATCAACAAAGTTGCCGGCCACCGGCAGCGCGTTGAAAGCAATCGGGGCAACGTACGGACCAAAGTCCTCCGCAACCAGAGCCGAACCATTAGTGGTCAGCTTCTCCAGGTTGTCGACATTCTCGCGCACCTGGCCAGCCAGAGCATTCACGCCAGCAAGGCCCGAACCCGAGACGGCCTGGTAGGAGGACACACGCAGACGCTGCAACCCGGCCTCGTCGTGAAGCGGCTTGAGCACCGGCATCGCAGCCATCGTGGTGCAGTTCGGATTAGCGACAATGCCCTTCGGGATGTCCTGCAAAGCATCCGGGTTGACCTCAGAGACCACCAACGGGACCTCCGGATCCTTACGCCACGCCGACGAGTTATCAACAACAACCGCGCCAGCAGCCGCAAAACGCGGAGCCTGCTCCTTCGACAGCGTGCCGCCAGCGGAGAACACCGCGACATCAATGCCCTTCAGATCCTCGTCAGAAGTAGCCGCGACATCCTCGACAACAATCTTCTCGCCGCGGAACTCCAACTCCTTGCCCGCACTACGAGCAGAAGCGAAGAAACGAACCTTATCGGCCGGGAAATTACGCTCCGCCAGCAGCGTGCGCATCACACGGCCAACCTGGCCAGTGGCACCAACAACAGCAATCGTGGTCATGAAAACTCCTTAGCGTCCAGTACCAGCGTAAACAACAGCCTCAGTGTCGCCACCGAGATTGAAAGCGTCGTGCAGAGCCTTCACAGACTTGTCGACATCCTGGTCATTAACCAGCACCGAGATACGAATCTCAGAAGTGGAAATCAGGTCGATATTCACACCCTCATCAGCGAGCGCCTCACAGAACGTCGCAGTCACACCCGGGTGGGACTTCATGCCAGCACCGACCAAGGACACCTTGCCCACGTGATCGTCGTAAAGCACGTCCTTCCAGTCATTGTCAGCCTGCAGCTTCTTCAGCAACGCCATCGCCTTCGGAGCGTCCTCGCGCGGGCACGTGAAAGTAATGTCAGTGCGGTTATCCGCGATGGTGGAGACGTTCTGCAGCACCATATCGATGTTGATCTCCGCATCCGCAACAGCACGGAACATCTTCGCCGCCTGGCCCGGATCATCCGGAATGCCCAGCACGGTCACCTTCGCCTCGGAGCGGTCATGCGCCACACCGGTCAACACTGCTTCTTCCATAGGGATATCCTCCATCGATCCATCAACAAGGGTGCCAAGTTCATTGCTATACGACGAACGCACACGCAACGGGACATTAAACGCGCGGGCGTATTCGACACTTCGCAGCTGCAAAATCTTCGCGCCAACCGCGGCCATCTCCAACATCTCCTCGAAAGAAATGTTGTCCAAACGCTGTGCATTCGGCACAATGCGCGGATCCGCGGTGTACACGCCATCCACATCGGAGTAAATCTCGCAGACGTCTGCCTCCAAAGCTGCCGCGAGAGCAACCGCAGTGGTATCCGAACCACCACGGCCCAGCGTAGTGACGTCCTTGGTCTCGCGGTTCACGCCCTGGAAACCGGCCACCAGACAAATGTGCCCCTCATCGAGAGCCTCACGGACACGGCCCGGAGTGACCTCGACAATGCGGGCGTTACCGTGGCGCTCCGTGGTAATCACGCCGGCCTGCGAACCGGTGAAAGACTGAGCCGAGGCGCCGAAGCTTGCGATCGCCATAGCGACCAGCGCATTGGAAATACGCTCACCGGCAGTCAGGAGCATGTCCATCTCGCGTCCCGGGGGGACTGGGTTGACCTGCTCAGCGAGGTCCAGAAGCTCATCGGTGGTGTCACCCATTGCCGAGCAGACAACCACGACGTCATTGCCCTGCTTTTTGGTTTCCACAATTCGTTCTGCAACACGACGAATGCGTTCGGCGCTCTCCAGGGATGAACCACCGTACTTCTGCACAACCAGTGCCATGGTCGGCAACCTCCAAAAACTAGGCAACTATATGCACGTAACTATTATTGACTCAATTTACTTGAGTCGCATTCGTAATTACATAGTGGGTTACCAAAACGTAGCTTGCGGGGGCTGCGCGGAGGGGTTGGAGCGGGTTGCGTGGGGGTTTGCGGGGTGTTTGGGCGTGAGGTGGGTGTGGCTGCGCGGTGAGAGTGTGGGGTGGGTGTGGCTGCGCGGTGAGAGTGTGACAGCTGGGGTGTTTGGGGCGCTTGGGGTGCGGGTTGGGTGTCGGTTGGGTATGAATCGGACGCGACTGCGGGCTGCAAATGTGAAACTGACTAAGTTTATGACAAAAACAGGCCCTGAAACCTGTCAAAACTGACATAAACCTAGTCAGTAACTCTCGGTACTGTGCCAGGAACTCCGGGTTCAGTCAGTTTCACTCCGGGCTCCCAGGCTCCGAGCTCAGCCAGCTCCACTCCGAACTCCCGGGCTCCCAGGCCCCGGGCTCAGTCAGCATCTCGGCCGAACCAGCTGATTCCCGAGACGCTGCGGGCACCAAACACTGCCCCGCCCAACCCCTGCGAAGTGGACATGACAAGTGTTGCATGCCTAGCATTCCCTACGTGAACAATGACCTTCTCGCTGCGATACTGGCACTGCTGTCCGCACTCAGCATCGCGTGGGGAACCGTCATCCGCCACAACCTCTCCGGAACACTGGAAGAGGGCACCAGCACACTTCGCGGAGTGGCAAAGACCCTGAAGCTGCCGCGCTGGTGGCTGGGCTCGACCTTGGCGATTGCCGGGTATGTATTTCAAGTCGCGGCGCTCGCGTTTGGCACGTTGCTCCTGGTGCAGCCGTTGCTGGTCATGAAGCTGATGCTCACGCTCCCGCTGGCAGCGAAGGTCAATGGTCGGCGTATTTCGCGGTCAGAGATGATCTGGTCCGTGGCGCTTACTTTTGCGGTGGCGACGCTGGTGTTGCTCGGCAAGCCGACTGCCGGCTCCACCGATATCCCCACCTACCTGTGGGGTTGGGCTCTCGCCGTCGGTGGCGTGGTCACCTGCGGGCTTTACGCCGCTGCAGTTCAGTGGCCCAACACCGGCACCGGCACCGGCGGCGGCTCAGACACCAAACAGCGCGGAGTGCTGCGCCAGAACCCGAAGGCTCTGCTGCTCGGCACGGCAACCGGCTGGCTGTACGGCTTCGTCGCGTTGCTGTCTAAGTCGGTGGTCGATACTTATGTCAATGACGGACTCGTCCAACTCCTGCTCTCCTGGGAACTCTGGCTGCTGGTGGCACTGGCGGTTATTGGCGTCGGCCTGCAGCAGGCGGCTTTTAACGCGGGACCGTTGCAGGCTTCGCTACCAGCTATGACCGTCGTGGAGCCGATCGTTGCCTTCAGCTTGGGATACATCGTTCTTGGTGAGCGCTTCCAGGCGGTTGGTGTGCAGTGGGTGGCGCTGTTTATCGCACTGGTGACCATGATTTCTGCCACTATTGCCCTGGCGGCTCGGCCAGCAGATGCCACCTCCACAAGCGCCGCAAACACGGCAAACACCGACACCGCAAACACCGACACCGCAAACACCGACGCCCCAAGCACCGCAAACGCCGCAAACACCGACACCACAAGCGCCGCAAACACGCCCACAAACTCCACCGATGCCGCCGCTCGGTAAGTAGAGTTCAACTCTCCCGGGTTGCATGACCTAAATTGGTATGTGCACTTATTAAGTCGTTAGCGATTTGTCGGCCTGGCTATCCCCTGACCGGGAACTATCCCCGGTGAGAAAGACCCGTGGCCGCTATGCACAAGGTCACCAAAGGTAGGACTCGATGGGGCGTCATTCCCATTCCAAGCGGGCAACTTCCAAGCGGGCATCCAAACCGACATCTAAGCGGAAGTCCGAACGAGCAAACAGCACCAGCGCCGCAACCAACACCAACGCCAGCGCCGCAACCAACACCGAAGCAAAGCCCCAAAAGGGCAAGAAGCTCAACTCGAACACCATCATCGCCCTGCTGCTGATCATTGGTGGTTTGGGAGTGCTGCTGTACCCGGTTGTCGCAACGCAGTGGAACAACTTCCTGCAGGCCCGCGCCGCAGATGAGTACTCCAAGCTGGAGAAATCCGTTCCTCCTGAGGTCTTGGACACCGCCTGGAACGAGGCCCACGAGTACAACGCCAGCCTCGGCGAGGTCAATCCGGGCGATGCCTGGACCACCTCCGATGACGAGTCTTCCCCGGAGTACCAGCGCTATCGCCACTATCTCGACGTGCTTGGCGAGACGGACGCGCTCGGTCGCATCGTCATCCCGTCCATCAACTCTGACTTACCCATTTTCCATGGCACTTCGGAAAAGTCGCTTTCGCGCGGTGTCGGTCACCTCTACGGCACCGACTTCCCGGTCGGCGGCGTGGGCGAGGGCGAAGGTCGTCACGCGTCGCTGTCCGCGCATACGGGTCTGCAAAATGCGACGCTGTGGGACAACCTCGACAAGGTCAAGAAGGGCGACGCGTTCTACATCGCAGTCGCGGGTCACAAGTTGAAGTATGAGGTCCACGAAGTAGCCGTCGTAAAGCCGGATGAAACCGATGCTTTACGACGCGTCCCCGGAGAAGACCTGATCACCCTGATTACGTGCACGCCTTACGGCATTAACACGCACCGACTGCTGGTGACGGGGCATCAGGTGCCGATGGATCCTGACGAGGAGTCCGTGTTCGACGGCAGCGGTTCGCAGTGGCAGTGGTGGATGTGGGCCATCCTGGCAGCAGCGGCGGTGATTATTGCGCTGCTGATTTGGTGGCTGCGGAAGCTCTCGCGCGACGGCAAGGGCGAACCGGAAGCCGAGCGCGAGGGCGACGAGACAGAGGATGACGAGACAGAGGATTAGGCCCCCTTACGAGGTGCCCATCACCTTCGTCTCCTCGATTGCGTTCTTGATCTCGTTGATTCCCTTTTCAAAGATGCGCTGAAGGCCCAGCGCCAGAATCAGCGACGGGATGATGAACAGCGCCAACATAAACATCAGCTTCCAGTAGTCGGCCTCGTAGATCCCGGCGATGGAGCTGCGGAGCATATCGATCGCGTAGGTACCCGGCACCCAAGGGCTAATGTTCTGGACCCACTGTGGCACCAGCGGCAGCGGATACGCGCCACCTGCGGCCGAGACCTGCATCACCAGCAACAGCACGCAGATGGCCTTGCCTGCGTTGTCGAAGGTGAAGACGAACGAGAAGACGATCATCATAAACACCAGCGAAATCACCCAGCCGGCCAGCAGCATCAGGAATCGGTGTGCGGGATCGATGCCCACGTAAACCTGGAGTCCCAACACCATCAGTGTGGACTGAACCAGGCCCACGCTGGCGAAGGTGGCGAACCGGCCGAAGTATTTCTCGACGCGGGTGTAGTCATCGGCCTGCGCAGCGTTGATTTGTGCGTCACTGGTCGGCTCGTCGATTTCATCGCTGGCTGCATCGCCCTGCGCATCATCGACTGCATCGCTGACCACATTCTCGGCCTCATCATCGCCGACCTTCTGACCGCCGCGGCTACGGACCGTGGTGCGGATCAGCACCGACGACAGCAGCGCACCGATCCACAGCGCGAGGGTCGCATAGAACGGTGCCATACCCGCACCGAAGCTCTGGACTGGGAAGACGGGGTCCTCCTCGACCTGCACCGGCGCGGCCAACTGCGCTGCCAGGGCACTTGGGTCATCACCGACCGCCTCAGCAATTCGCGAGAGGTCACCGGTGTCCTTCGCCTCTTCCAGCGCGTTGTGAATCTCGTCGAAGCGAGCGGCCAGATCATCAAAACGGTTGCTCAGGCCCATTGTGGCAGCGCTGGTCTTACGAAGCGTATCCACCGGCGAGCCGGAAATCGTACCGCGGATGCCGCGAATGTCCTCGCCAATGACCTCGATGTCGTTGCTCAGACGCGACACCGGCTCCGACAGTGCGTCGATCTGCGGGCGCAGGTTCTGCTCGTAGGAGTTCTTGGCATTTTCCACAGCGGCAATCGCAGCCGTGAATGCGTCCTTCGCCTGACTTATCGACGATCCCGTATCCCGGCCACCGCGCAAATCCGCCGCCACGGCGGAGAAACTCTCCTGCAGCCCACGGGTGCGAGCAATCGAGGTGTTCAGATCGGAAATCGCGCGGTCATAGCCCGGCTTGGCGACACCCGGAACCACTGCCCCAACGGTGTCCTCCAGGCGGTCGCGCATCGCAGTCAGGCCATCGGCCTGCTGGCCGAACTTGGCCGCCATCGCGTCAAAGGTATCCGCGGTCGCGCCGCTGGTGGCCTGAGTGCCGTCGACAAGCTCGTTGACGCGGTCGCGCACGCCTTCGTAGCTCGACTGCGTTGCGTCGAGCGCCGTGCTGACAGAGTCGCGAACATTGCCGACCGCTGCTTCCAGATCGCCGGCGACGTTGCCGGCACCCGAACCATTGCGCAGAATGTCCATCCGCGCACCAGCGTTTTCCAAAATGGAATCCGCGGTCTCCACAAGCGGCACGGTGGTCTCCACCAGCGTGGACAGCGAACGAGCAGTCTGCGCGCCAGAGCGCAGTCGCGCGGCGGTGTCATCAACGCGGTTTTGCACGCGCGTCAGTGCCTGCTTGGAGTCGGAGGTGTCCAGGTACTCATCCAGCGAGGTGATCGCACCCAAACCAACGCTGGCGACGACCTGCGTGAAGTTCTTATCAATCTCCTGAATAACGCCACTCGCGCCCTTGCCCGTAATGATCGACGACAGCGCGTTCTTCTTCTCATTCGTATAGAGCGTCAGCTTAGGCGCCTTGGTACCCCGGACGTAGAAGGTCATCAGTTCGGTACTGAAGTTCTCCGGAAGCACAATTGCCGCGTAGTAGTCACCGGACTTAGTGCCGTCAATGGCATCCTCAGAATCCGTAATCTGCCAGTCGATGTCGTGGTTACGGCTCAGCTTCGACAGCACCTCATTGCCCAAGTTGAGGTCAATCGCACCGATATCCGTGCGATGACCACGGTCATTACTGGCGACCGCAATCTTCAGCTTTTCGGTGTTCTCAAACGGCTCCCAGCTGGCCAGCACGTTAAAGCAGGTGAACAGCAGCGGAATCAGCACCAGACCGAAAACCATGATGCCGGTCATCGTGTTCTGGCGGATCACCCGAAAGTCATTCCGCACAATTTCAAGAACGTTTCTCATTAGGCTTCACCTTCTGGGGAAGTCTTCACGCTTGCCGACGACACCTTCGCCTGTGGCTCAAACGAATCACCAGCATTTTCCAGCGAGTACGCATGCGGATGGGAAGTTTGGTGCTCCATGTAGGCGCGCAGCTCCTCCTCCGACATCTCGCTGAGCTCCTGGGCGTGAATCACAGACTGCTTGACGTACTCGCGCACCGCGATGTAGGCGAGGCAGAGCAGCACAAACAGGCAAGCCAGACCGAAGAACAGGGCCTTCTGATCCGGGTAGTTGCGGGCCAAAATACCCAGCACCACCAGGGCGGCCACGGCGATGCCAATGGCCATGCGCATGAACAGCGTGTAGCTGCCACGCAGATTCTCCATCCGCTCGTCGACTCGCGACTGGTACTCCTCGCGGTTACGCAGCGCAAAGACGAGGTCACTGAGCTTGTATCCGCTACCGACCAGGTGGACTTCTTCGTTGTTGACCAGGCCGCCCTCTTCAAGCTGGTGGTTAACCAAGATGTTGACCGAGGACAGGCTGCGGCGCAGCCAGTAACCAACCACGTAGGCGACCACTGCCATGGCCATCAAGGTGAGCATATTCTTCAAGTAGTAATTCGAGTAGAAACCACCAATGGTCTCGCGGAGAGCATCAATGCCGTAGGTCAACGGCAAGAACGGATTCAGCGCCTGGAAGAAGTCCGGGGTCATCTCAATTGGATAGAGACCGGCGGCACCAGGAATCTGAATAAACGCGAGCACTACGGCAATACCACGTCCCACGTGTCCAAACGCCGCCACCAAACTGTAAATAATGGCGAGATAACACCACTCCACCACGACACAGGTGAGGACGAACGCAACCGCGCTGACATGCTGCACACCAATGACGATGTCACCGATAGAGACAATCAGCGCCTGGAAAGTAGCGATGATGCCCAGCAGCAATGTGCGGCCCATGTACGCCTGGCCCACCGTGATTTCCTTGAGACCTTCCGCGTCGACTTCCACGCGGAAAATCACAATCAGAATGAACGCACCAATCCACAGCGACAAGTTGGTAAACAGCGCCGCCATACCCGAGCCGTAGTGATCCACCGGGAACACGGCCTCAGTCTTAATCTCAGCCGGATCGCTCAGGAACTGCGAAATACCCTCGGGATCGAGGTCATTGACCATTTCCATGGCTTCCCGCTCTTCGGTGGTGCCCAAGGTAAGGACATCGAGACGCGCGGTTTCCAGGCCATCGCGCACCCCGTCGAGGTCAGCCTTGAAGCTATCGAGGACCTGATTCGCGGCGGAAAGCTGCCCACTCGTAGCGTCGAGAAGCGCGGACGTTTCCTTGACGGTGTCCTTTTGCGCGCCCAGCGCCGCCGCGTACGAACCCACGCGCGCGTTGAGCTGATTAAGCGCATTGCTTAACTGCGGGAGCGCGTCCTGGGACGCCTGACGAATCTGATCCGAGGCGGCCTTGCCGTCCTTAGTGGCCTGCGCCAATGCCTCGCTGGTGGCGTTGAGGGAGTCGAGGGTTCCCTGCGCCGAGCCGGAGACGTTCTTCAGGCCCTCCACCAGCTCTTTATTGGTGGCGTTGCTCTCGTCGAGCGCATCGATGGTGCGCTGGATTGCCTGCTTATCCGGGCCGTTGAGCGGATTGGCCTCCAGCAGGGAATTCAGCCCACCAATGACCTGGTCCGCCTGGTTGACGATGTCCTCCGCCGCAGCCGTCGCGGAATCCGAACGGGAAATTGCGCCCTGCAGATTGCCAGTCATCGCGCCAATCGCGGCGTTGGCATTGCCGGTGCCCTCCACCAGAGCGGTGCTGCCCTGCAAGTAGGCGTCGTTGAGATCCGCGGAGAAATTCAGGACCTCATTGTTGAGCTCACCAGTAATCGCCTGCACCTGCGTCAACGCATCCTGGGCGTCATCGAGGGCCGTGTCCACGCTGCCGAGAGTCTTCTTGATCTGCGCAATCGTCGGCTGCAGATCGCCAATCTGCTCCTGGATAGCACCGACTTCATCGCGGCTATTGGCAACCGCATCAGCGACATCCTGGAAAGCGTCAGCGGAATTGAGACGAGCCGCATCGAACCGGCCCTGCAGCAGGCCGCCAGCTTCCTTAACCTCCTCGGTGACCGCCTTCGCAATCTCCTTATTAAAGGAAGCGGAAATCTGACCATCAATACCGGACGCACCCTGCGCCGTGATGTGCGGCGAGATCGCGTTGATCTTCTGGTTAGCGCGGTAAGTCAGTTTTGCTGGATGCCCCTGCCCTTGAATCAGGTCAACCATTTCCTGCGAGAAATTCGGCGGAATGGTGATTTCGGCATAGACCTTGCCGCGCTTTAGGTCTCGGTCTGCCTTCTCAGCATCGGGGAACTGCCAGCCCAGTTCATGATTTTGTTTTAGTTGTTTGACCACTTGGTTACCGATATTGAGGCTTCCGGTAACCGAGGAACTCGCGCCCTTGTCCTCATTCACAATTGCCACGCCAATGTTCTCGGTGTGCTCGTACGGATCCCAGAAGCCTGGGATGTTGAACCAGGAGTACAAGGCAGGGGTAATCATCACGCCGATGACGATTACCCACACTCTTGGGCTATTGCGGAGACGGCGCAAGTCTCGCTTAAGAATAGACCAGCTAGTTTGCACCTTAAGGACGCTATCATCTTTACCCCACTAAATACATTGGTGCTAGTTTTAGAACTATTGGTGGGCGGGGTACAGAAACCCGAGCATACTTCCCCCACTAAAACCCCCGAATGATGAAATTCATATAACCATCGGGGTAAGGTACATCACATGCAACGCGGACTACTGCTTCTATGCCGCGGCGGGGCTTGGGTTTAAGGCCGGCTCCCCGTCGCGGGGTAAGTTGTGCCGGCCTACAAGAAAAGTCCGAATTAGAAAGGCCCACAACATGTCTCCTTCCGACGCTTTTATTTCCGCTCCTTCTGTAATCTCCACTCCTGCTGGCGAGATTCCGGAAGGACAGCCTGCTTGGAATAAGCAGCGCAACTCCCAGATGGCAACCAACCGCTACCTGCCTTACGACCAGGAAGTTCAGGACTTCCAGCTGAAGGACCGCACCTGGCCGGACAAGCGCATTACTAAGGCACCGGTTTGGTGTGCCGTCGACCTGCGCGATGGCAACCAGGCTCTGATCGATCCGATGAGCCCGGAGCGCAAGCGCCGCATGTTCGAGCTGCTGGTCCAGATGGGATACAAGGAAATTGAGGTCGGATTCCCGTCCGCTTCCCAGACTGACTACAACTTCGTGCGCGAGATCATTGAGAAGAACATGATCCCGGACGATGTCACCATCCAGGTTCTGGTTCAGGCTCGCGAGCACCTGATCCGCCGCACCTTCGAGGCATGTGCCGGCGCAAAGAACGTCATCGTTCACTTCTACAACTCCACCTCGATTCTGCAGCGCGATGTTGTGTTCCGTAAGGACAAGGACGCAATCAAGAAGATTGCCACCGACGCCGCGGAGCTGATTAAGACCATCGCGAAGGACTACCCGGACACCAACTGGCGTTGGGAGTACTCGCCGGAGTCCTACACCGGCACCGAGGTTGAGTACGCCAAGGAAGTTGTCGACGCCGTGGTTGATGTCATCGACCCGACGCCGGAGAACCCAATCATCATCAACCTGCCGTCGACCGTGGAGATGATCACTCCGAACGTCTACGCAGACTCCATCGAGTGGATGCACCGCAACCTCAACCGCCGCGACTCCATCATTCTGTCGCTGCACCCGCACAACGACCGCGGCACCGGCATCGCCACCGCTGAGCTGGGCTACATGGCCGGCGCTGACCGCATCGAGGGCTGCCTCTTCGGCAACGGCGAGCGCACCGGTAACGTCTGCCTGGTCACCCTGGGCCTGAACATGCTGACCCAGGGCGTCGACCCGCAGATCGACTTCTCCGACATCGACCTGATTCGCCGCACCGTCGAGTACTGCAACCAGCTGCGCGTGCCGGAGCGCCACCCGTACGGCGGCGACCTGGTCTTCACCGCTTTCTCCGGTTCCCACCAGGACGCCGTGAACAAGGGCCTCGACGCAATGGCAGACAAGGTCCGCCCGGGCGCTGCCGTCAAGGAGCTTTCCGACGAGGACCTGCGCGCGGTGACCTGGGAAGTTCCTTACCTGCCCATCGACCCGAAGGACGTCGGTCGTTCTTACGAGGCCGTTATTCGCGTGAACTCCCAGTCCGGCAAGGGCGGCGTGGCCTACATCATGAAGACGGACCACGGCATGAACCTGCCTCGCTCCATGCAGGTCGAGTTCTCCTCCGTCGTGCAGGCAGTCACCGACGCCGAGGGCGGCGAGGTCAACTCCAAGGCGATTTGGGACATCTTCGCAGGTGAGTACCTGGACCGCGAGGCTCCTCTCGAGCAGATTGCCCTGACTGTCGATGCCCCTCAGAACGAGTCGGACGCCACCAAGATCAAGGCTCATATCGTCTACGAGGGCAAGGAGCAGACCGTCGAGGGTGTCGGCAACGGCCCGCTGGCCGCTTACGCCAACGCCCTGGAGAAGCTCGGCATCAACGTCGAGGTTCAGGAGTACGTCCAGCATGCTCGCACCGCAGGTGACGATGCCGAGGCTGCGGCCTACGTCCTCGCAGATGTCAACGGCACCAAGGTCTGGGGCTCCGGCATCGCTGGTTCCATCACCTACGCGTCGCTGAAGGCAGTCACCAGCGCGGTCAACCGCGCACTGGCTTAAACTCCGCATAGTTACTGACTAGGTTTATGACACTTTCGTGGCAAAATTTGTGCTCAAAGTGTCATATACCTAGTCAGTTTCTTTTTGGGGCAAACTATCCAGCGGCCCCTCGGCCCCGCTCCCCAATTACCCAACTATCCAATCAACGGGCCGGCATTGCGCACATCCGCACGGAAAGTTACCCCACCTGCGGCTACCACGCGTTCGCGCTCGATGAGGATTGAACGGAGCGTCGATAAGCGAACTGCGTGCAATTCCACCTCTTTCCACACCACCCGCGCGACATCCAACCCCGTTGCGCGCAGCGAACGCTCGCGGTAAGTCTCCCGCGTGAGCAGCTCGGACTGAGCCGCCGGCGTCGGCGCGACCTCGCTCGCCGAATACTTGATGTGGCCATCGAACTCCACGACAAGCAGCAGGTCAGGGATATAAAAATCCACGCGGGCGAGAAAATGCGGCGGATCGTGGCTGGTGCCGCGAGTCCAAATTTCGGCTTGCTCGTGGAATTTCAGGCCGAGTTCGAGAAGAGCGGCTTTAGTCAGCGCCTCACCGGGCGTTTCGCAGCGACCATGACAGACCGCAAGCACACGGTGAAACAGCTCTTGGCCCCGCACGCTGGGATAATGCGCCGGGAGCTCCTCCAGCTGATTGCGCGTGACGCCATGCCGCAGCGCACCCTCGACAGCCAACACCGCCGCCCGCCACGACACAGACTCCGGCCCCTTCTGCCTGAACCGGATGCGGCACTCATCGAAGGCCGCACGCGCGAGCACCGCGACCCGCCGGTCCGCGAGCCCCTGCGTGTGATCCAGATGGATCTCCGAGCGCAAGCGCATGCAATAGTCGATGCCGTGGAACTCCTGACTCCCACCCACGACCACAATCTTCGCATCGCGCACCAGCACCCACGAACCGTGCAAGGCCAGCGCTGCAACTCCCGAAATAACGCCTGACGACGTCTCGGAGACCACCGCCAAAGCAGTAATAGCTAGGCGTTTCTCGTGGTGGAGCCGCTCCCAGGCGTGCGCGACTACATAGTGACCTCGGCAAAGCCGCTCCAGATAACCGGCCCGCGCTTGCTTTGCGACCTCGCGGTATCCATTCCCCGGCTGGTCATCCGGCCTAATGATTCCAAACTGGTCCGCCACCAGTTGCTTGCGTTTCTTGTTGCTCACTTCTCCCCCGCCCCGTGGTTGCTGTCCTGTGGCTATTGCCCCGTGGTAGTTATTTCGTCCCTAGTTTTGTGGCGCTGTTTTGTGGCTCTATTTCGTGGCCTTGGTTTGTGGCGCTGTTTTGTGGCCCCTATTTAATAAGGCGCAGAAATCGTCCTTACGGTTCCATTCCTTTTCGGCTGAGCACCCAGTCGGGGGAAAACTATTGGGGCTTGCGTGGTTTTTGTAGTTTGCGTGGTTTATGGGACCCGTGTGTCCGGCCCCGGTCCTTCTGAGCTTGAAGCCGAGATAGTGCCCAAGTTACTGACTAGGTTTATGACACTTTCGTGGCAAAATTTGTGCTCAAAGTGTCATAAACCTAGTCAGTTTCTCCGCGGGTGAGCGCACCCGCTAGTCTTGAGGCATGACTGAATCGGCGCGCGAGGAGCGCAAAGCGACTGGGACCTCTTCTCAGACGAAGAGGCGGCGGCGGAATCGTCGCCGTTCTCAACGCGCGTCGGCAGCGGGCGCAAAAACACCACCAACAGCACCGGCTTCCACCACAACGGACGCAGCCACGACCAAGGCAACCGCGACCGGCGCGAGTACCGCTGGCACACCCACGCCGGCCGCAGCCACGCCGGCCACAGCGGAGACCGCCGCAACAAAGGCCGCTGACGAGCACAAACAGTTCTCGTCGGCGGAGGAAGCTCCTTACGCAATCGTATCCATCCAGGCCACGGGTATCCATCCCAAGACGTCTCGGCTGGTCAGCCTGGGAGTGTCCACCGCCGACAGCAGCGGCAACATCGTGGACACCTGGCATGTGGTCATCAATCCCACCGAAGATCCCGGCCCGACACACCTCCATGGCCTCGAGCCCGCGGACTTCGAGGGGGCTCCGAAGTTCGGGGTGATCCAGGCCAAGCTCGCGCACGCGCTCGATGGGCGCACGCTGGTTGCTCATAATGCGCCGCTGGTCTGGGGTTTTATAGTTGCCGAGGCCAAGAGGGCCCGTCGTCAAGCGAATCGTGAGCGGTCCGCGCGGAATAAGCGGGGGCGTCGTCGTACGCGCACTCGCGTCGCGCGGATTCCAGCCCCCGCACGGATTGCCGATACGTTGGAAACAGCGCGCCGCCAGGGCAAACGGCTTGACGACGCACGCCTGCGCGCCGTCGCGCGCGCCTACGGCCTCGATGTGCCTTCGCCCGAGGCATCGATTGCTGGCATTTCGGTGCCGGAGCGGGTGCGGACGTTGGATGACGTCACCACCACGCTTGCGCTGTTCCGCGCACAGGGTGGGCTCGATGAGGGCGCAACCCTGAACATGTACACGCCCGACCAGCTGCGCGAGGATATTGTCGGCCTGCAGCGCTCGGCAGTGCGTGTCGACGCGATGGAGGCGCCACGCCCCGTGGAGAACCCCGGCCGCTATACGCCGGGGCGGAAGCTCGCGGAGGGCATGGAGTTCGTCGTGGCACCAGAGGTGTCGCTGGACCCAGATGAGCTGATTGCGGCGGGCGTGCGGGCTGGGCTGGTCTACTCGGAGAAGGTCACGCGGGAGTCGTCGGTGCTGGTGTGTAACCGGCCTGCGGATGTGACGCCGGATCAACTGACGGGCAAGGCCATGCATGCGCACCGGAAGGATATTCCGATTGTTTCCGATGAGGCGTTCTTGCGGCTGGTCGGAGAGATGTCGCCGGATGCAGCAAAGGATGAGGCTAACGACTGACTCGGTGGCTGCTCATTGGGTAATTGCAGTGGCACTGGGGCAACGGGCCTGCCGGATGGTCACCTTGTGGAGTCTAGTTTGCAGGCGTTAAGCCCCAGGACCGTACTGAATTTGTGGCGGTTGGCGGCGACAGCCTTATAGACAAAGCTCCACAGTTTTGTCAGTGGCGGGAAAAGCAGGAATGTGCCCGCACATCGGAATAGTGCCTTGGTGCCGCCCTCACGCAAGGCGATACCTATCGCCTCGTGGCCGTACCGAAATTCTCGGCCGCTCTTAGCACCAGGTTCAACGACTGCTGCTTCGGCTGGGATTATGGCGACCGCCTCAGCTGAGATGCGTTGACGAACTTCCGCTGGCAAAGACTGGTCTTCAGGGCTGGCACCAATCATGCGAGCACGACTGAGTTTGGCTAGAAGGGTCACACTTGCCTCGCAGAACCCACAATCGCGGTCGTAGTAGAAAGTGATGTCAGGGTTCATCATTTTTCAGCGGCCTTTTTATACAGACTCTTGCCATTAAGTTTGGTGTGCTCAAAATTGACTAGGACATCAAATTTCTGGAGGTCTTCCCAAATTTCTTTGGCTTGCCCGCGCGACCCAATAGAGCCCGACTTCACGCATTGCAGTAGCACGTGCTCGGTATTGAAAACGTATCCAGCTTTTTGCTTCCGCGCCAGCTCACAGGCATCACCATCATCCATGATGAGCGCAGTGGCTACGCCCTTACCCTGATCTTTCGCATAAAGACAATGGGCGATAGCGATGTACTCCCCCAGGTGTTTAGCTTTGCCCCCTTGAAAGGTATAGCCAGGACCGGAATAGAGGCGAACATAGGGATAAAGTTTCTTGTGGTCATCGTCGAGAACTTCGACATTCGGGTGCCCCAAAAACCAATCCCAGTGTCTCTTTCCGCAGTTGAAGCGCCGTTTATCCAATTTGCGTTCGACTTCATTTTTGACTGCTCCTGGAATGCTGATGGTTTTATTGCCTGCGAAGTCGAGCAAATACTGGTGATTCTCCGAACATACGAAATTAAGAAGTACGCTTGTATCAGCTACTAAGAGGTGACCGGCCATCGTTTATTGGGTGCTTTCTGAACTATCGGGGTCATCGCCGAAGAAAGCGTCTAGCTCTGCAAAGGGATCTGCTTCCGTATCAGCCGCTTCTTGATTCTGGGCATTCGCATCATGCATCAATGGCTGTAACTGTGACTGCGAGGCACTTATCTGTTCTTTCACCTCGTCGACACTGCTCATTTCAGCAAAAGCGATGCTC
This sequence comes from Corynebacterium sp. 5QC2CO, assembly GCF_024580435.1. Taxonomy (NCBI): domain Bacteria; kingdom Bacillati; phylum Actinomycetota; class Actinomycetes; order Mycobacteriales; family Corynebacteriaceae; genus Corynebacterium; species Corynebacterium sp. 5QC2CO. The sequence continues at coordinate 185,593 of NZ_JANIKI010000004.1, forward strand.
GGAAGGTCGACTATCCCCTGTTCGTAAGCGCGATAGACGTCTTTCACCAACCGCGCCGATGGTTGCGCCAGTGCGGAGACCTTTACCGCACGGTCGTAGTCAGCTTTCCAGCCATACCGGGCAGCCAGAGTGGGGGCTGATACTCCTTTGAGTTCGTCTGACTGTTTTTCGCTAATGAGGTCAGCGTGCCTCATCTGAATAAGTGCCACCCCCGGCGAAATTTGATACTTGCGAACGACATGGGACAACGCAGCAAGAACGTCTCCACTACCAATGAGCTCACCAAGTTTTTGATCTGTTTTCAGCCCATCAGTTGGGCAGAGCACATTACGAGCAAAAGTATCAGCACGAACTTCCTGATGATCACGCTTGCCACAGACGTATATTCCAGGCTCAGGGTGCTCATTATCTGCAACAATTTTGGAGGACTCGAAATCATCGGAAACAAAATGCCCAATTTCATGTGCAACGGTAAACCGCTGACGGTAAGGAACTGATGACTTCGCAATTCCAATAACCGTCGCCCCCGTCACGGGGTCACGCAAAGCAAGTGCATCAACATTGGCTGGCAAATCCAGAATCATAAAATCGGCATCAACCAACTGCATAAAGTCAGCGATGTCAGCGATTGGATTATTTCCTAGTGCATGCTTCTTACGGAACTCTTTAGCAAGGTCGAGCCCCTCCTTACTCGCACTACACATGGAGGCTCTCCTTAATTTTGAGTTAGCAGCGCTCGCAGCTGCAGGTAAGGCAAAAGCATCTTCTGCGCTTCCTCAACATCCTTAACACTCGCGTCATCCTGTGAAGTACGGGCCACCGCCTGCACACGCTGGCTGAGCGGGTTTTCCTCCACAAGTTCATCCAACGGCACACCAAGAGCCCACGCAAGCGCCATAACCTGCTCAAGCGAGTAAGCCGCCTTGCCATTTTCCAGGCGACTGACTGCAGATTGTGACACCACACCATCGGTGGCGTCAGCCAGATCACGCGTGGTCATGCCACGACTTGTGCGCAGCTGATGCAAGCGCGCACCGAAGAAGTTGCTTTCTGTGCTAGCCATTCTTCTTCCCCCTTGTCTCCTAGTGGAGAGTATAGGTCAACGACTGAATCAAAACAAGGCATTTTTGATTCAGGGCTTGCATGTGTTTCCTCAAATACGCTTTCTCATCTCGACAATCTCTTTCCTTCCTGCCTTTCTTCCGCCGCATGACCGCCTACCTCCCGAAAACCAACCTGCTCGCAACATCCTCAACAATCGGGTCTCCAGAATGTCCTAAGAAGACTTCAAACCCGCCCGCAAATCCCATCAGGCCTCGCAGGCCTGCTTCTTAGGCCTAGCCCTTTCGTGCGCGTAATATTTACACACATGACAAATGGCACCTCTCCGCAATCGCATTCCGCTGATAGCGCGGATGCCAGCCCGCACGGTACTGCTTCGAGTGGCTCCCGCGACTCGAATAGTTCTCGTGGCCTGCGCGGCACCGGCGCCCGCCTGCGCGCCGGCCTCGCCACATCCGCCGCTCACGCCGCCACCTGGGCTTCCCGGAAGTCCGGTCGCGGCGCGGGTGGCATGATTGGTGGCCTGATTGCGCAGAAAATTGACCCGCGCATTCTGGCTTCCCTCGGCAAGGGACGCCCGGCCGCGATCATCACTGGCACCAACGGCAAATCCACCACCACCCGCATGTTCGCGGCCGCCATGCGCGCCGCTGGCCACAACGTGGCCACCAACGAGGGCGGCGACAACATGGACGCGGGTATTATCTCCGCGCTGCTCGCCACTCCCGATGCGGACAGCCTGGTCCTGGAGGTCGATGAGCTGCACGTCCCGCACATCGCAGAGGATCTGAAACCGCAGGTCCTGGTGCTGCTGAACCTTTCCCGCGACCAGCTCGACCGCGTCGGCGAGATCAACAAGATTGAGGCCACACTCCGCGCTGCGGTGGATGCGAACCCGCAGGCGACAGTCATCGCCAACTGCGACGACCCACTCATCGCGTCAGCCGCGTGGGACGCCAAGAAGGTTATTTGGGTCTCCGCGGGCGGTGGCTGGACCAACGATGCCACCTCTTCCCCACGCACCGGCGGCCCCATCATCCAGGACGGCCACAACTGGTACGCCGTGAAGCCACTCCCGGACGGCTCGGAGTTCAAGCGCCCAGAACCGGATTACCGCATCACTGCGGAGGGCGTCATCACGCCTGCCGGCGACACCCTGCCGATGAACCTCACGCTGCCGGGCAACGCCAACCGCGGCAACGCCACCTTGGCGATTGCGGGCGCGGTCGATATGGGCGCGGACCTGGAGAAATCCCTCCGGGCCACCGAGACCGTCGACAACGTTGCGGGCCGCTACTCCACCATGGTTGTGCGGGATGACAAGGGCGCCGAGAAGCACGTGCGCATGCTGCTGGCCAAGAACCCCGCGGGCTGGCAGGAGGCACTGTCCATGGTCGACCGCACCGCAGATGCAGTGGTCATCGCAGTCAACGGTCACGTCGCCGACGGCGAGGACCTGTCCTGGCTGTGGGATGTCCGCTTCGAGGACTTCGACGGCATGGATGTGCTGTCCGCGGGCGAACGCGGAACTGACCTCGCGGTGCGGTTGCTGTATGCGGGCATCGATGCGAGATTGGTCGCAAATCCGCTGCAGGCGATCCGGTCGTGTGAGGCGCGGGGGTCGTCGTCAAGCGTCACCCGAGTTGAGGTGCTGGCGAACTACACCGCCTTCCGCGATCTGAAGCGCGACATCGAACGAGCACAGGAGGAAAAGTAAATGAGCGAGCTGTCTATCGGCCTGATCCTCCCGGACGTGCTGGGCACCTACGGCGATGACGGAAATGCGCTGGTGCTGCAGCAACGCGCGCAGATGCGTGGGATTGACGCCGAGATTGTCCCAATCAAGCTGGGCGATGCCGTCCCCACCGACCTGGATATCTACACCGTCGGCGGCGGCGAGGACGTCGCACAGACCATCGCGGTGGAGCATCTAATCAATGACGGCGGCATTAAGAAGGCAGCCGATGCCGGGAAGCAGATCCTCGCGATCTGCGCGGGCTTCCAAATCTTCGGCAATTCCTTCCGCGCGGGTGGACGCGACGTCGCAGGTCTTGGCCTTGTCGATTGCACCACCGATTCGCTGGAGTCGCGCGCGATCGGCGAAATCTGCACGCTCGTCGATCCCACGAACGGTTTGCTTGACGACGTCGACGCCAGCCCACTGACTGGCTTCGAAAACCACATGGGTCGCACGACCCTGGGTGCCGATGCGAAGCCCCTTGGTCGGGTTGTCCGTGGCGTGGGCAATACCGGCCCGGAAGTGGAGCAGGCGGACTCCGGGATTGCTCCGGGAGTGGACGTTTCTACACTCACACCGACCGGTGGCGCCGAGGGCGCGGTGCAGGGCTCGATTATCTGCACCTACCTGCACGGACCGGTGCTGGCCCGCAACCCACAGCTGGCTGACCTGTTGCTGGCTCGTGCGACCGACCAGGACCTGTCGAGCCTGGCTCCGCTAGACCTCGAGGTAGTGGACAAGCTGCGCGAAGAGCGCATCCTGTCCAAGCCGCGTCCGAAGAGCGAACGCTAGTTTTTGTGGTTTCGCGCGCGGACGGTTGGCGGGCCTAGACCTTCAGCCGGCCCGTCAGCGCGCGGGACAGGGTGAGTTCATCGACGAACTCCAAGTCCCCGCCCAGTGGCATGCCGGAGGCCAACCGCGTGACCTCAAGATCCGGGAAGTCCCGCAGCAGCCGGGCCAAATAGGTAGCGGTCGCTTCGCCCTCGGTGTTGGGGTCAGTCGCGATGATGACCTCGTGGATTTCTGGGGGTTGGGTCTCGTCGACGTCGTCAAGCACGCCTGCGATACGTTGCAGCAGCGTGCGGATATTGAGCTCGTTCGGACCGATGCCGCCGAGCGGATCGAGCGCCCCGCCGAGCACGTGGTAGCGACCGTTGTACTCCCCTGTGCGCTCGATGGCCTGGATATCGCGCGCCTCTTCGACAACGCACACCAAACCTCGGTCGCGGCGTGTGTCCGAGCAGTACTGGCACACGTCGGTTTCCGAAATGTTGCCGCAGACCCGGCAGAATTGCACACCCTCGCGCACCCGACCAAGCGCGGATTGGAGCCGGCCGATGTCCTCCGGCTCCGCCTTCATCAGGTAGAAAGCGATACGCTGAGCTGACTTCGGGCCGATGCCCGGCAGGCGCGAGAACTCATCAATGAGATCTTGGAGTGGTCCCTCGAACAATGATAATTACCTACAAATACTGGTCTGAAAAGCTAATTTAGAAACCGAGGCCGCCGAGACCGTCGAAGCCCTGGGACAGCGGGCCCATCTTCTGCTCTGCCAGCGACTGCACCTTAGCGGTAGCGTCCTGGAAAGCAGCGAGAACCAGGTCCTGCAGCCCGTCGACATCCTCCGGGTCTACGACCTTCGGATCAATGGCGATGTCCGTGACCTCGCCCGAGCCCTGCATAGTCACCTTGACCAGACCGCCGCCGGCCTCACCGACGATGGTGGAAGCGACGATCTCCTGCTGAGCTGCCTGCAGCTGCGCCTGCATCTGCTGTGCCTGCTGCAGAATTGCGTTCATATCTGGCTGAGTCATAACTAATGTTCCTAACTATTGTGCTCTTTACGTGCTGATTTGTAGTTACGCGCACGCTTCTAAGGCTCATCGCCCATGCTTTACGACGCGCATCGCCGCCCCATTCTAACGGCTCTAGCGGTCTTCTAGCGGTTTGGCTCCCAGCTCCTTTTCCAGCATCTCCATGACCACGTCCTTTAGCGAGCGGTGATCGAGAGACCCGACCTCGTTCGCGGCCTCGAAGTACTCGGAGGTGTCCTCTTCGTAGTTGTTGTCCTGCGGGGTTTGGGGAACCGGGTTGTAGTTGGTGTTGGCGTTGGAGTTGTAGTTGGACGGGTTGCGCGAACCGTAGCTCTCTGTGCCCTCTGCGCCCTCTGGTGGAGCGAACTCCTCCATGGGCTCTGGTGGCAGCGGGACGCCGCCGAAGCCCGAATCCTGATTGGCTTGGGCCTGGGCATTCGCTTGGGCATTGGCCTGTGCGTTTGCTTGTGCCGCGCGCAGGAATGACTGCGGCTGGTTTGGCTGTTGCGGTTGTTGCTGGGCCGGGTTCGGGTTCGGTTGAGCTGGCTGGCTTGGCTGATGTGCCTGATGTGGCTGAGCCGGTTGGTCGTGACCTGCCTGCTGTCCCATTGCAGCACGCTTGGCGGCTTCGATTTTGGCACGGCGCTCAACAACGGATGCGTATGCCGACGACCGCTGCGGGCGCGGTGCGGGCTCTGACTGCGGCTGCGGTTCCTGCTGTACCTGCTGCTCAGGTGTCTCTGGTTGCGCTGGCGCTGCTGGTGTTGGTGCAGGGGCGGTGTCATTCGGCGAGGACGAACCTCTTGACGACGAATCATCCTCCCCGGAACTACCACCAGTAGCTGTTGAACGCGGTGCGCGCGGGCGCGTACCGACGACACAGTGCACCTGGCCGTTGAAGCCCGTTACCTGCTTCACGGCAGTGGATAGTGCCTGAGCGTAATCAGGCGTATTGAGCCTGGTAGCGAGCGCTCCTGTGCTGTGTCCAATGATGAGCGTGTCGTTTTCGACATCGAGCGGTACCGCCTGCTCGGCCAGCACGCGAATGGGGAACGCATGTTGTCCGTCGACAGCTGCGAGAATGTCCTGCCAGTGCTCGCGGATTTGCTCGATACCGGCGGGTGCAGGTTCGGGCTCCGGCTGTGGTGTTGGTTCCGATTGCGGTTGCGGTGCTGGCTCTGGTGCTTGCTGGACCTGCGGTGCCGGCTGGGATTCTGGTTCCGGCTTGTGAACAGGCTGCTCAGGCTGTGGGGCCTGAGTTGGCTGTGTCGACTCGGCTGATTGAGCTGGCTGGACTGGTTGCTCAGGCTGTGGGGTCTGAGTTGGCCGTTCAGAGTGAGCTGGCGAGGCAGAGACAACTGGCTCTTCCTCGACAATCGACATCGAGCCGCCTTCACCCTCACGCTCGCGGGTTTGCTGTTCACGCTCCTGCGCAAGCTGCGCCCGAGTCTGTTGCTCGCTGATGCGCGCATGCTCCGCCATCTTCCGACGGAACTCACGAATCCTCTCCGCCTGAGCTTCTTCCCCGGACATCGGCTGCTCAGACGGTTCAGGCTGCTGCGGTTGTTCGGCCTGCTGCGGCTGCTCAACGGATTCGGCCGGCGTAGCCGGCGTAGGCTGTTCAGGCTGTGCAGGCTGCTCAGCGGTCGCAGTAGATGCTTCTGGTGCAGGCTGCGGCTCAGTTACCGACTCCTGCGACACCGGTGCCGCTGGTGCAGACTGCTGCTGAACAGGTTCCGGCTGAGCCTGAGGCTGCGACGGTGCCTGCGCTGACGCTGCCTGCCCAGCACGACTGCCCTGGGCCTGCGCCCCTTTCTTTCGCTGGGCATTCCGCTGGCGCCACGCTTCACGAGCCGACTGGCCAGACTGCATCGGCGAAGCATCGGCCTCAGCCGCACCCGACCCCGACCCCGCATCGGAAGACACCGGTGCCGCTGCGGGGGTTGCGGCTCCCGAACCGTCGGCAAGCGCGGGCCTGCCGTGTTCCAACGCCTCTACGCGCTGCAGCAGCGACTCCACGGAATCTTCGGTGGCGGGCAGGAGCATGCGCGCGCACAGGACCTCGAGCAGCAGGCGCGGCGAAGTCACGCCGCGGAAGTGACGCAGGCCGTCAGAGAGCACCTGCGTGAAGCGCGTCAGGGTAGCCGGGGGAATTGTCCCGGCCTGCTCCAGGACACCGTCGATTTGGCTCTCCGGAATCTCCACCAAGCCCTGCTCCAGCGCGTTCGGCACTGCGGACAGCACCAGCAAATCACGCACCCGGCCAAGCAGGTCCGAGGCAAACCGAGCCGGATCCTGACCCGACATAATCACACGCCCGACCACGCTAAACATGGCCGCGCGATCGCCTGCCGCCAGCGCCTCAATCGCATCCGTGATGATCGCGCTGTCAGTGACACCGAGAATGGCCGCAGAAGTTTCATAATCCACACCATCGGTGCCGGAACCAGCAATGAGCTGATCCATAACCGACAGCGAGTCACGCGGCGAACCACCACCGGCCTGGATGACCAGCGGATACACGTCCGGCTCTACCCGCACGCCCTCGGCCGTGACCACACGCTCAAGCAGCCCGCGCATGTCCGGCGGGGTCAAAAGCCGGAACGGATAGTGGTGTGTACGCGAGCGAATCGTCGGCAGCACACGCTCCGGCTCCGTGGTCGCAAAAATGAAGATGAGGTGCTCCGGCGGCTCCTCCACAATCTTCAACAGCGCATTGAAACCCGAGGCGGTAATCATATGCGCCTCGTCAATAATGAAGATGCGGTAGCGCGACTCCGCCGGCTGGAAGATAGCCTTTTCCCGCAGCTCACGCATATCTTCCACACCGTTGTGGGAAGCCGCGTCCAGCTCAATAACGTCCAAATTGCCCGGACCACCCGGCGCCAACGCACGACACGACGCACACTGGCCACACGGCGTCGCCGTCGGCCCCTCCGCACAGTTCAAACTGCGCGCCATAATGCGCGCCGACGAAGTCTTGCCACAGCCACGCGGCCCGGAGAACAAATACGCATGGTTAATGCGGTTGGGACGCCCCTGCGCATCACGAGATTCCAACGCCGCCGACAGCGGGTCAGTTACGTGCCGCTGCCCCACCACTTCGGCGAACGATGCCGGACGATACTTCCTATACAGAGCCACGTGCTCAGCCTACCTTCCACCCCGGACCGGCTAGTTCGAACCCTCCTGGGAAACAACCGAATCACGGCACCAATCCCGCAGGTCAGCGTCCACTTCGGCCAACTTCTGCATCAACGCCTGCGGACCCTGCTGCTCATAAAACACCAGCTCCGCATCCGTAATTGGCACCAGCTGCGTCATCGTGGTCATGCGCCCCTGCGGCGACTCCACATCGCCCTCATGCAGGCTGATCTTGCCCGGCATCTCGGACACATTCGGCACCCCGTCGCTCCACACATACGGCACCGTGCACAGCACGTGCGCCACGGTAAAGGCCGCGCTTGACGACGACTCCCCTACCTCGGCCACCTGATCGGCCGCCAGCCGCACCGCATTCGGGATGACACGGCCCGGAATTGGCGACAGGAACTCCGGTTCTTCCTCCACCAGCGCTCCCGCGGCCGCGACCATGGTGGCCACGGGAAAATCAGCGTATGCGACGGAGAAGAGCTCCACGCGGATATCCGTCTTTGCTGCGCCGGTCAGACCACAGTAGTTGCGGCCCAACTCCACGGTGGCGGCTGCCGTTTCCGGACGACGCTCGTTCGCTTGGCCGTCCGGCCCGTCGTAAAGCGAGAACTCAGCGACCCGCAGCGGAGCCGAATCGTGTTCCTGCCCGTGCCGACCACTGGCCGGCAGCTCCGTCACATACTCGCCGACCTGGGGTTCTCCGGGGAAAAGCCCGGAGATCCAAAACTTCGTCTCTTCGAAGTTCATATAGTCCTATCCCGACCTACCTGGCTTACTTGGCCTACGCAGTCGCCTTCTCAGCGGCGGCGAGCAGCACACAGGTAGCGACGCCATCCATAGCAACCTCGAGCTCCTCCATCGGAGGCAGCGACGGTGCCAGGCGAATGTTGCGGTCATTCGGATCCTGCTTCAGCGGGAAGGAAGAACCAGAACCGGTCAGCGCAATGCCGGCCTCCTTAGCCAGCTCCACCACGCGACGAGCAGTGCCATCAACCACGTCGAGGTTGATGAAGTAACCGCCGGCCGGCTTCGACCACTCTGCCACGCCGTACTCCGTCAGGCGCTCATCTAGAATCTGCAGAACCTTCTCAAACTTCGGAGCCAGCGAACCTGCATGACGGCGCATCTGCTCGCGCACGCCCTCCGCGTCACCGAAGAACTTGGCGTGAGCCAGCTGGTTGACCTTGTTCGGGCCAATGCCGCGGATACCAGCGTGCTTGAGGTAATCCTCCAAGTTGGCGTCCGAAGAAGCGTAGAAAGCAACACCCGCACCAGCGAAGGTGATCTTCGAAGTCGAGCCGAAAGCCCACACGCGGTTCGGGTTACCGGCCTCTTCCGCCCACTTAATGACGTTGTGAATCTCCGGGAACTCATCCGTCAGCGTGTGAACCATGTAGGCGTTATCCCACATCAGACGGAAATCCGGAGCGGCAGTCTCCATTTCAACCAGACGGCGGCAGACCTCAGCGCTGTAGATCACGCCCGTCGGGTTGGAGAACGTCGGGACATTCCACATGCCCTTAATCTGCGGATCGGAGGCCACCAGCTTCTCCACGACATCCATATCCGGGCCGTCTTCGTTCAACGGCACCTGGATCATCTCAATGCCGAAGTGCTGCGTAATGGAAAAGTGCCGGTCATACCCCGGGACCGGGCACAGCCACTTCAGCACCGGCTCCTCGTTCCACGGGCGCTCCGAGTCCACGTTGCCGAACTGCATGGCCCACGAAATCAGGTCAAACTGGATGTTCAGGCTAGAAGCATCCTGTGCCAGGACGTTTTCCACCGGCAGATCCAACAACTCCGCCCAGATAGCGCGGATATCAGTAAGGCCCTTGGCGTTGCCGTAATTGCGGACATCCTCCCCAGAAGCCGAAATGTAATCCGGCGCCGGGAGACCCAGCAGGGCGTTTGCGAAATCAAGCTGCTCCGACGACGGCTTACCACGAGTCAAATTCAGTGCGAGGTTACGGGACTTCAGTTCCTCATATGCCTTCGCAAACTCATCCTTGTGTGCCGCCAACTGCTGAACATCAAAGGAATCCACGGCCATGGTGTACGCACCCTCCCAGGTATCGGACATAAGTTAAAACCTGACAAAACTGGCACGGAAAACCTTTCCCCGCGCCGCATCCGGCTTTGCAACCAAGTGTAAGGCATACCCCGGATTGGGATTTCTACAACTTCCCCGACAGCGCATCCAGACGCTGCTTACTCGGCCCCTCCAAGCCGATAATCTCCACCTCTTTGCCCCGCTCAGCAAACTTGACCCGCACCGAATCCAATGCCGCCACCGTGGAAGCATCCCAAATTTCGGCCTCCGACATATCGATGACAATCCGCTGCGCAGAATCGGTGTAGTCGAACTGGTACACCAGGTCGTTACTGGAGGCGAAGAACAACTGACCCCGCACCTTGTACGTCCGGGAGTGGACGCTGGGGTCGTCGTCAAGCACTTCAATCCTGACCAAGTGAGCGACACGGCGCGCGAACATCAGCGACGCCACAACCACGCCCGAAATCACGCCGATGGCGAGGTTATTCGTCGCCAGCGTAGCGATGACCGTCACCAGCATCACCGCCGTCTCCGAACGCGGCATCAGACGCAACGTCCGCGGGGAAATCGAGCGCCAATCGACCGTGCCCACCGACACCACGACCATCACCGCAACCAGCGCCGCCATCGGAATCACACCAACTGCAGAACTGAGCAGAAGGACCAGAATGAGCAGGAAGACACCGGAAAAGAGCGTCGTCAAGCGAGTGCGTCCCGACGATTCCTTCACACCCACCATCGTCTGACCAATCATCGCGCAGCCAGCGATACCGCCGAAGAAACCACCCGCGATGTTCGCCACACCGAGCCCCCACGTCTCGCGGGTCTTGTCCGAATGCGTGTCGGTGATGTCGTCCACGAGCTTCGCCGTCATCAACGATTCCATAATGCCGACAATCGCCACGCCCACCGAATACGGCGCAATCAGCCGCAGAGTCTCCCAGTTCAGGGGCACATTTGGGATCAGCAGCTGCGGGAGGGATTCCGGGAGCTCGCCCATATCGCTCACGTTCGGCACACGCCAATCCGCCACCACCGCAACAAGCGTGACGACGAGCACAGTCACCAGCGGAGCCGGAATCGCGGTGAACACGCGGGGCAGGAACACCATGATTGCAATACCCAGAGCGACCAGCGGATACACCAACCACGGGACATCGATGAGATGCTCCAGCTGTGCGGTGAAAATGAGGATGCCCAGCGCGTTGACAAAGCCGATCATGACCGCGCGGGGAATGAAACGCTGCAGCTTCGCGATACCCAGCGCAGCAAAAACAATCTGCAACACACCCGCGAGCAGCACCGTTGGAATCAGGTAATCCATCCCGTACGTCCGCGACAACGGCGCGACGACGAGCGCAACCGAACCAGCGGCAGCAGTAATCATGGCCGGGCGACCACCCGTGAAGGCAATCACGATGGCCATAATCACCGAGCTAAACAACCCCACCGCAGGGTCCACGCCCGCCAGGATGGAAAACGAGATGACCTCGGGGATTAGCGCGAACGACACCGCAGCACCGGCCAGCAGCTCGGTGCGCAGGCGCTTCGGTGAAGAAACTGCGAACCGGAAGGAGTCCCACACGCCCATTGGCGCTGGGGTTTCTCGGGTTTCTGGTGGTTCTGGAGTTTTTGGTGTTTTTAGTGGTGGTGCTTGTGTTTTTGGTGCGGTTGGGGTGTCGTCGGCATCGCTCATGCACAGTATTCTTCCAGACCAGCGAACGCGACCACTTGTGGCCAAGGTATTCACCTATCGATGCGCTGCAGCGTGGCCATAAGTGAATAGCTCATCGATAGGTGAAATGGCCTGGCCAATATCGCGGGGATAAGTGCCGAAAAAACATCGACAGGTCACAGGAAACCGCCGACAAATGCCCGAAACCTAGCCATAAGTGCCAGAAGAACGCCGGGGATAAAAAAAGGGGACCCCACGCACCCGTCAGAGCTCGCTGACCCTTGCTGCATTCCTGCCCTGGGGGAGTTCACGAGATGGACGCCACATGGGATCCGTGAAGAAAGCCTACTACAGGCCCACACAAAAAGTCACGCTGCTAGCGCTCGCCGCACAGTTCAGCGAAGAACTGCCACACTAATCAGCGCACTGCCACCACGGATTCGTCACCAGTTTCGTGACCAGTTTCGTGACAGTTCCCCGCTTCCTCACAGCCCCTGACATACACTGCGAATCCGGGTTAAACGACAGAAAGTGTGTCTGGATTCGGTGATTTGTAGTGGTTGACCTCTAGGTTTCAGAGAAATATATGCTCCGGGAGCATATATTTGGCTCCGGGACGGTAAATCCGCGGTGTGGCAGC
>NZ_JANIKI010000040.1:0-326 GCF_024580435.1 Corynebacterium sp. 5QC2CO
GGGCCCACGCGTTGCGCAGCAACGTGTGGGGCGACGCGCAGAGCGCGTCGCGTCCCGCGCCAGATCAGTACAGGGTCACTACGGCGTGATTCCCGCCGCGCATCCACGCACCGCGCGGATCTCAGTGATGCATCTGGAGGACCAAGCCCCTCTGTTGAGGGGCTGCCCCGACAGGGGCGGGGAGAGGCCGGCAAAGGGAGGGCCCACGCGTTGCGCAGCAACGTGTGGGGCGACGCGCAGAGCGCGTCGCGTCCCGCGCCAGATCAGTACAGGGTCACTACGGCGTGATTCCCGCCGCGCATCCACGCACCGCGCGGATCTCAGTG
>NZ_JANIKI010000041.1:0-314 GCF_024580435.1 Corynebacterium sp. 5QC2CO
CGCTACCAACTGCGCTACATCCGCAAATACGCTCACCCAAAAGGGCTTACGTGGTGCGCGATACTAGGATTGAACTAGTGACCTCTTCCGTGTCAGGGAAGCGCTCTCCCACTGAGCTAATCGCGCAGGGTTAAAAGCTATATGTAAGCTTTCATGCGCAACCCCTCCTGGGAGAAGGGGGTTTGCACTGAGCGGATGACGGGACTCGAACCCGCGACCCTAACCTTGGCAAGGTTATGCGCTACCAACTGCGCTACATCCGCAAATACGCTCACCCAAAAGGGCTTACGTGGTGCGCGATACTAGGATTGAAC
>NZ_JANIKI010000042.1:0-261 GCF_024580435.1 Corynebacterium sp. 5QC2CO
CAGGGTGAGTCGGGACCTAAGGCGAGGCCGACAGGCGTAGTCGATGGATAACGGGTTGATATTCCCGTACCCGTGTGTCCGCGCCCATGGTGAATCAGGGATACTAACCCACCTGAACACCCGCCTTGTGCTGACCTTCGGGTTGGTTGGTGTGTGTGATGCTGGGGACCTGAACTGGTAGTAGCCAAGTGATGGGGTGACGCAGGAAGGTAGCCGTGCCACGTGATGGATATCGTGGTGTAAGCGTGTGGCCCGTGTTCT
>NZ_JANIKI010000043.1:0-261 GCF_024580435.1 Corynebacterium sp. 5QC2CO
CACACGCTTACACCACGATATCCATCACGTGGCACGGCTACCTTCCTGCGTCACCCCATCACTTGGCTACTACCAGTTCAGGTCCCCAGCATCACACACACCAACCAACCCGAAGGCTGGAAAAAGGTGCGTGATCAGGTGGGTTAGTATCCCTGATTCACCATGGGCGCGGACACACGGGTACGGGAATATCAACCCGTTATCCATCGACTACGCCTGTCGGCCTCGCCTTAGGTCCCGACTCACCCTGGGAGGATTAAC
>NZ_JANIKI010000044.1:0-255 GCF_024580435.1 Corynebacterium sp. 5QC2CO
GTGTGATGCTGGGGACCTGAACTGGTAGTAGCCAAGTGATGGGGTGACGCAGGAAGGTAGCCGTGCCACGTGATGGATATCGTGGTGTAAGCGTGTGGCCCGTGTTCTAGGTAAATCCGGAGCACATGTGGGTGAGGCGTGATGCGTACCCGTTTTGGGGAAGTTGGTGATCCTATGCTGCCGAGAAAAGCCTCTAGCGATGTGGATATACGGCCCGTACCCGAAACCGACACAGGTAGTCAGGTAGAGAATACT
>NZ_JANIKI010000045.1:0-255 GCF_024580435.1 Corynebacterium sp. 5QC2CO
ATCTGCGGGCAGGTCATTCGCACCGGCGTATCGCCCAGGTGGTTTGTCGTAGTCAATCCACCGTCAGCCGTGAAATCGCGCGCAACAGCGTCGATGGTATCTACGATGCTTATCACGCTGATCAGGCCAGCCGCGGGCGTCTTGCTCGTCCTAAGCTGCGCAAACTCGATGGTAATCGGTTCTTACGCGCCCAGGTTGTCGATCTGCTCAACCGTGGTGCCTCACCGCGTCAGGCCAGTGACAGGTTGGCTGCAC
>NZ_JANIKI010000046.1:0-252 GCF_024580435.1 Corynebacterium sp. 5QC2CO
TTGTTTGTTAATGTTTTCTCTCGCTGCTCACGTGGTGGTTGCCCTGGTTTGGGGTGGTTGTCTTCGTGGGTGTGTGTTGTGTGAGAACTCAATAGTGTGCCGATGTACTAACTAATACTTTTTTGGGGAAAGTGCTTGTTTGGTTGTCGTGTGCGTGTGTGTTGCTGGTGGGTGCCGGGGGCCTTTGTTTGTTTTGGGTCCTTGTGTGCTTGCGGGTGATGGATTGCGTGGCGGCGCCTTTGTTTGGGTGCT